>NZ_DGUZ01000015.1 GCF_002394865.1 Fibrobacter sp. UBA4297
CTTTATCCACGAGACCGTAAGCCTTAGCCTCTTCGGCAGACATAAAGTTGTCGCGTTCGGTATCGCGGTCAATCTGTTCAATCGTGTGTCCAGAAGTTTCAGCAAGAATCTTGCCCGTGATGCCACGGATGCGGAGCATTTCTTCGGCCTGGATCTGGATGTCGCTTGCAGGAGCCACAATCTCGCCGTGAATGAGCGGCTGGTGGATCATGATGCGGGCGTTCGGCCATGCGGCGCGCTTGCCCTTAGCACCGGCAGTGAGGAGCACGGCACCCATGGAGGCTGCCTGTCCGCAGCAAACCGTCACGACATCACTTTCAATAGCGTTCATGCAGTCGTAAATGGCAAGACCGCTAGAAATCACGCCACCCGGGCTGTTGATGAAGAAATAAATATCGTCGTGGTTCAAAGAATCCAAATACAAAAGCTGCTTCACAATGCGTTCGGCACTCTCGTCATCGACACCACCCCACAAGAAAATTCTGCGCTTGGAGGCAAGGTATTCTTCAGCCTTCTTGAGCATGTCCGGAGTCTGCTTTTCTTTGTTTTCGTTACAATCTGCCATAAAAATTCCTTTTGTTCCATTATAATGTAGAAAATTCAATATACTATCGTTAGTCATTAGCCTTTTGTCAATAGTTATTAGTCCATAGTCACTAGAGAGTTGGACAGTTATTGGTTACTACAAGGAGTTGGCGTAAAACGTTATAGTTGGCAGAACTTAGGGTTATCCGCTTTTAACAGCAGAAAGTATGATGAGGACTGTGATTAGGGATGAGACATTGGGGAAAACTCGTCGAAAAAAAAGCAAATTTCTTTTTTGAGGCCTTTTTTACGTGAAAAGAAAGAGAAAATCGTAGTTTTTCACGTAAAACTACATACAAACTCACTTTTTTTTACAAAAAACTTCTGAAAACGCGCCATTTTTTCACAATTTTTCGCAAAAAATGCTTTCTTTTTAGCCGCCATTTTTAGACAACATCATAAAAAGACAAAAATCGACATTATATTTACAAACAACATTAAAATTTTACGTGAAATTTTCTAAAATCAGCGTGTTTTTCACGTAAATTTCGCCATTTTTCAAAAAATTAAGTTTTTGCAATCGCTCAACCGCAGCATTAGCCTCGGGGCATTCTCGCCTTATGCATTTGTCGTCTCTCGTCTATATTCTATATTGGCACGCTTCGCGTGCTTTTAGCTCGGCTTGGTCTTGACAATCGTACTTTGTCCGCTTGTCGCGACGCTCGCCTTATGCTAAATTTACAGCCATGCCAACTGATTCACCCAAATACCTGGTCGGGCTCGTGAGTCCCGAAACGCTTACCGCCGCCGAGAGTGAAGAACTCCACCCGGCGCGCATTGACTTTGAAAGTTGCGACATTCTCGAAATCCGTTACGACTTTTTTGACGAATCCGAATGGTCTGGGCTTTCTGCTAGAATCCGCAAGCTCGTCCCGAAGGCGATTCAGCTCGGCACCATCCGCCTCAAGCGCGACGGCGGTACATTCCCCGATGCACGCGCTATCGAGCGCCTCGGTTTTTTTGAACAAATTCTCAACGCAGCGGACGTCCCGGAATGGCTGGACCTTGAACGCGACTGCCTACACGACTACGACAAGCTCCGCGAACTGGCCACCCCGAAAGGCGTTAAGATCCTCATTTCCGAGCACAACTTCACCCGCATCCCAAGCGACCTCGAACTCAAGAACTACCTCACCGACGTCAAACGGGTCAAGGCAGACGGCATCAAAATCGCCGCCATGAGTAACTCCGACGATGACTGCTCGCGCCTCTACAAGTTCGCCAAAAGAGCCAAAGGGTTCAAGTTCATCGCGGCATTTGGCATGGGCGAAACCGGAAAAACCAGTCGAATTTGGTCTTTGAAGGAGGGTGCAAACCTCACTTACGGCGCCATCGGGACGGCTGCCGCCCCCGGCCAAATCGATGTTGCACTCATGAGAAAAGCTATCGACAGGCTCGAAAACACCTCTTCTCAGTTAGAAATTTCTTCTTTTTTGGACACATTTTAGATATAAGCCTCGCCAAACAGCAATAATTTTCTAAAATATTTGTTTGATTGATTCTTAAAAAGGAAAAATATACACCATGCGTCTATCTGAAAGATTTGTAGATAATTGCATCTTGATAAATTCTTCCAGTGAAACTAAAGAAGCCATTCTTAACGAATTGGTCGATACACTTTGCAGCGCCTACAAACTTGACCACCGCGACGAAATCTTTGAAGCCATCTGGACACGCGAACAGAGCCGTTCCACGGGCATCGGTTGCGGCCTTGCTGTCCCGCACGCCAAGATTGACTACGTCGACCGCATGTGCATGGTTGCCGCCACTATCGAAAAGGGCCTCGACTTCCAGTCCTTCGATGGCGAACCGGTGTACCTGCTCATCCTCATCGTGAGCCCGGGCAACACTGTGGGCCCGCATCTCAAGGCACTTTCTTCCGTGAGCCGCCTCCTCGCTGATGGCAACGTTCGCAAGGACCTCATTGCCTCCAAGACCCCGGCAGAGTTCCTCAGCATCCTCCGCGCCGCCGAAGACAAGTTCCTTTAATTCTAGCCCGGACCTTCGGTCCTCTTAGATCTTAGAACTTAGACCGCTTCGCTCTTAGTAAAAAAGCTTGAGAAGAAATTCTTCACTAAGATCTAAGTTCTGCCAACTAAGTTCTAAAACCTCTTGACAACATTCAATAGCTTTTCTATATTTGCTCTCACCTCGGACGGTTAGCTCAGTTGGTTTAGAGCGCTGCTTTCACACGGCAGAGGTCACTGGTTCAAATCCAGTACCGTCCATTCGAAAAGGCTTCCGCAAGGGAGCCTTTTTGTGTTTGTACAAATTTGCTATCTTAAAAATCACGCAACCAAAATATATAGCTGGGGCATCTAAAAGGTATGAATTACAGAAAAGCAATCGTTCTCGGTATTTTTGCGTCAGCATCGCTCGTTTTCGCTGATGGTTCCTGGACCTTAAGCGCATGCCTCAAGCAGGCCAAAGAAAAGAGCCTCAAGCTCGAATCTGCAAAGCTCCGCGAACAGAAAGCTGATGTGAGCCTCGAACAGGCTAAGGTCGGGAACTACCCCACACTCTCCGCAAGCATCGGCAATACCCTTTACGATTCCCCGTTCAGAGACGGCCCGCAGGACCACTACCGTTTAAGCGCTGGCCTTAGCGCCTCTTACACGCTCTGGGACGGCGGTTCTACAAGACTTTCCATCCAGGCAAACGAGATTAACAAAGAAGCGACGCGCCTTTCGACAAAGGAAACCGAACGCTCCGTGCAAGAAAGTGTCTTGAACGCCTACATGAACTTGCTTGCCGCGATTGAAAAGCTGCACACCGCAGACGCGACCGTTGAACTTGCCAAGGCTGAATTCGAGCACTACAACACGTTGTTCGAAGCAGGCTCCATCACCAAGAAAGATTTGACGCAGTCGCAAGCTAACGTACTCCAGAAAGAAGCGGCCCAGCTCGCAGCCCAGCTTAGCATGAACACCGCAAAGACAACGCTCCGCCAGCTCTTGGAACTTCCGGAAAGCGAAGCGTTCGAGATCTCCGCTCCGGAAACCGAAATCCAGACACCGGACGCTCTCACGCCGATTCCGACCCTCAATGAGCTCCAGTCCACAGCCACAGAAACAAATCCGGGATTAAAGTCTGACAGCCTCGCCATCCAAGTCGCAAAGAAGAATACCGAAATTGCAGGCAAGGGCAAGTCCATCAAGGTCTCGCTCGGCGCAAACGCAAGCACCGGCCTCCAGGCCTGGGAATCCAAGAAGTACGGAAGCCAGCTCAAGAACGGCTACCAGCACAGCGTATCGTTGAACATCAACATCCCGATTATCGACGGTGGTGCAACAGAAAACAAGGTCTTACAGGCACAGATTAGCGAAACCGAAAGTCAGGTTGCTTTAAAGGAACAGGCAAAGACGCTCGAAAACAACATCGAAAAACTTTACCTGAACGCCCTCAGCGCCGACATGCAGTGGAAAGCGGCAATCCTCCAGGTTGAAGCAGAAAACGAGGCATTGCAAGTCGCCGAAGAACAACGTAACGTAGGTGCCCTCACGTACACAGATTACCTCACGCAGAAGAACCGCCTCGAAAGCGCACAATCCACGCTCACGAACGCCAAGTACACAAGCCTCTTGGCCCGCAACCTGCTGGATTTGTATCAAGGTAAGTTGGACTAAAATACAGACCCCGGCACAAAGGCCGGGGTGACATTGAAGAAGAGCTGCACACTCTCGTCTAAAGCGTACAGACCACGGTCTACTGCCTACTGTCTACTGCGGCGTAGCCGCTAAACAAGCTTTTCGGCTTCGCCGTCAGCGTACTTTCCGTACAAAATAGATACGATATCTTTCTTGGGAACCTTCTGGCCAGTCTCCTTGAGGCTCACGCGGAGCCTGTCGAGCATCGCCTTGTCGATTTCTTTCCAGTACTGGTTCGTCTCGGTAAGCGTCCAGAGTTTGTCATCGCCACCGCTGATGGTCACGAGTTTCGCCTTGAAGAACGTGCTCAGCGCACGGTTGATAATGCTGCTCGTGGTACCCGCAATATTCTTTGCGACAATTTCCTGAACCAAGTCCTGCTTGTTCATTGGAACAAACGAAGTGAGGTCACAAGCCTCGGCATAAATCTTCTTGAGCATGTTGCGCGGGAACATGTCCCAGCCCTTGCGCTTAAGCGCCTTCGCCAAGACCATTTGCGCATCTTCTTCAACTGCTACTTTTTGCTCGGCGAGCGCGACCATGTAAGAGCCGCCACCCACATCCGTCATTTGTACAAAGTCCGCGGACTTTACGAAATCCTTGAACGTCTTGAAGCCGAGGCGTTTCTCGTTAAACGCGTTATCGAGTCCGAGCATCTTGGGCTTGATCGCCGCAAGAGCAATCGGACCATCTTCTTTTTGCAGAACGCTACGGAGCATTTCCATGGAATCGATTTTCTCGGAAACAATCAGGTTTGCGCGTTCCTTCGCATCGGCGACTTCATCGCCGGAATCGTCATCGGCACTAGTCGCATCGTCTGTGTAAATGTAGCGGGAGCAGGAATTCTTGACGCATTCGCTCAATGGGGACTTGGGCCCCACGCCAATCACTTCCTTGCCCTGTTCACGCAGCTTGCGGAAAAGCGGCGAAAAGTCAGAATCGCCCGTAGCAAGCACAATCCACTGCACCTGAGAATCGAGCGCCACTTCCATCGTATCGACCGTCATCTTGATGTCCGTCGAATTCTTGCCGCTCACCGGGTGGAAAGTGTGCACGAGTTCAAAGCCATTTTCGTTGAGCGCAGACTGTAACGGGATCAGCTGCGGCGTGGACCATTTGCCATAAGCCTTGCGCACGACAATCTGGCCCAGCGGCAAAAGCTCATCCATAAGCGACTGAACACCGTTATTTTTGACCCAGTTGGTCAAATTCTCTGCGTCGATAAAAATTGCAATGTGGTTCATGGTGGTATATATAGCAAAGTAGGAAGTAGACGGAAAGAAGTAGGAAGTTACTTGTTGCTTGTTCAAAACGACCGAGCCGCACTGTTGGGACGATAGTCCAACGCTTACCCCCTCAAAACATTACAAATTACTTACAAACTTTACTAGCAGTCCGAAACCTTGACAAATTGTCCATAACAAAATATTTACAATCGGTAATTTCACTCACATCCGAAGATAAATTACAAATGGGTTAAGGGGTCCAAAGAGATTTTTTGGATTTCAAAAAGGAGTGTCCGATGAAAGCGAAACAACTTTCGCTCGTTACTGCCGCATGCGTTGCGGCTTTATGTTCCACAACATTTGCCTACACGATTAGCGGAACTGTCTCCGACGATCAGGGTAAGGCCCTCAAGGATGTCGATGTCAGTTTGCTCAAGGAGGGCAAGTCCACAAAGACAGACGACCAGGGTAAATTCACCATCCATGAAAACGAAGAAGAAGTGGGCATCAATCCGAGCTTCAGAAACGCAATCGGATACATCAGCGTCAACAACGGCATTCTCTCTTACTCCCAGAGCAGCACCTCGCCCGTGCAGGTGAAGGTTTACAATTCGCTGGGGAACCAGGTTTTCAACAAGACGTTGCAGGGTTCCGGCACGTACGACTTGGGCAAGGGCCTCAAGGCTCGCGGCACCTATTTTGCACAGGTTTCCGTCGGCAGCGCCAAGCAGAATTTCAAGTTTACGACGGATGACAGCTTTAAAAGTTCCTTCGGCACGCAGGCAGGCGCTCTCATGAAGGACGCACAGAAGGGCGAAGCCATCCGATTTGTCGCCGCAGATTACGATACGCTCACCATCGCGCTCAACACGCTTGACACGAATCTCAACGTGAAACTCACGAAGAGCGTACCGGCAGAACAGACCTTCAAATTCGGCTATGCCCTCAAGAACGAACCGCGCAAGAGTAAAGGGTGCGGCAAGAATTCATCCCTCAATTCAACCGGTAGCGTCGAAAACGGCAAGAAGTACAACTTGAATGTCGGCGGCAAAAACCGTACATTCTTCATCACCTTGCCGAGCAACTACGATAACACCAAGCCGCACAAGTTGCTTATCGCAAACCACTGCATGGGTTCAAAGGCCGAAGACTTCGTGCACCATACTCCGGACTACGACCATCCGACCCCGTACTACGGACAACAGAAACTGGACAAGAACGGTGATTACATATTCGTCGCTCCGCAGGGTAACGACAACGGTACTTGGAACGGCAAGGAAGACCACCAGTTCGTTGACGAAATGATTACCACAATGTTCGACAACTACTGCGTTGACACCACCCGCGTGTTCGCCACAGGATTTAGCTTCGGCGCCATGTTCACGAACTCTCTCGCTCAGGACTTGCAAGAAAGACTCCGCGCTGTAGCCGTCTACGCAACTGCAGACTACAACATTTGGCTCCCGTCTGCAGGAACAGGTCGTTATGACGCCAAGAACTTGCCTATCGCCTGGATGGGCGTACACGGCAAGAGAGACGGCGTGTGCAACTACGACCGCGCCAAGACCAGCGCCCTCCCGAGAATCCTCAAGCGTAACGGCAAGGCCGACGCAAACGGCAACTTCACCGACGCAAGCTCCGAAAAGCCGCAAGAATTCAACGGCACTGCAGGCCACCTCTGCTATGATTTCAAGAATGTCGACGAACGTTTCCCGGTCAAGTGGTGCAGCTGGAACGGCGAACACCAGTGGACAGCACATGACGGCCCCAACACGGGTACCGGACAGGGCTGGCAGAATACCTGGGTTCCCGAGGAAGTCCACAAGTTCTTCGAACAGTTCTAATCATAAACGAAATTCATAAATCAGCTCTCTACCCAAAAGCGGTTCCTCCCCAGGAGCCGCTTTTTTCTGTCGTGCCCGCGCATTCCGGCCCTTCGGCATCGCCAACCTTAGCGGGACTTGTAAAAAACATTTTATAGACAATTCATCCATAAACATGGAGCGCAAACGCGTAACATTCATCACATCTAGAATTAGATTAGTTTGTAATGAGGTGTGTTTTAGGAGATTGGTAAAAGGAGTACGTATGATTAAAGCGCCTAATCTATTTACGGCTGCGTGTTTTGCCTTGTGCGGGATGGCATCGGCATACACAATCACGGGAACCGTTTCTGACAACGACGGCAAGGCACTCAAAGGTGTCACGGTCGACCTGCTCAAAGAAGGCAAGACAGCCTCGACGGATGATAAGGGTAAATTCACCATCCAGGAAGACGAAGTGGGCATCAACCCGAGCTTCAGAAACGCCGTTGGCTATATCAGCGTAAACAAAGGCATTCTCTCTTACTCCCAAAGCAGCACCTCGCCCGTGCAGGTGAAGATTTACAACTCTCTCGGCCACCAGATTTTCAAAAAAACATTGCAGGGCGCAGGCACGTATGATTTGAGCAAGGGTTTAAGCGCACGCGGTACTTACTTTGCACAGGTCTCTGTCGGTAACGCCAAGCAGAAATTCAAGTTCACGACGGACGAGAGCTTTACAAGCTCTTTCGGCTCGCAGGCTAGCGCCCTCATGAAAGACGCCGCCAAGGACGAAGCGCTCCGCTTTACATTCGAAGGCTATGACACGCTCACCGTGCCGCTCGGAACGCTCGACACGACCGTTGACGTGAAACTCTCGAAGACCATCCCTCCCGAACCGACGTTCAAATTCGGCTACGCCTTGAAGAACGCACCGACTCCGAGTAAGGGCTGTGGCACAAACTCCACATTGAAAAAAATCAAGAGCGTCGAAAACGGCGACCAGTTCCAAATCAAGGTCGGTAACGATACGCGCGATTACTTTATCACCTTGCCGAAGAACTACGACAACAAGAAACCGCACAAGGTTCTTTTTGCCTTACACTGCTACGGTAGCCGCGGAGAAGACTTCGTGCATCACAAAGCAGACTACGACCATCCGACTCCGTACTACGGCCAGCAAGTGCTCGACAAGAACGGCGACTACATCTTCGTTTCGCTTGACGCCATTGGCGGCCTTTGGACCAAGGGACAGGGCGATCACGACTTCTTTGCACAGACACTCACGACTTTGAACGACAACTATTGCATTGATACAAGCCGCGTGTTCATTACAGGCTTTAGCTTTGGCGCCATGTTCAGCTACTCACTCATGCAAGACATGCAGAGCCGCGTCCGCGCCGCCGCAACCTACGCAGTCGCTGACTACAACATTTGGCTCCCCGAAGGCAACAACATGAAGAACTTGCCGATTGCCTGGATGAACGTTCACGGCAAAAACGACGGCAGATGCGATTACAACCGCGCCAAGACTAGCGCCCTCCCGAGAATCCTCAAGCGGAACGGCAAGGCCGACGCCAACGGAGACTTCACCGACGCAAGCTCCGAAAAGCCGAAGGAAGTGAGTGGCAACACCGGACACGTCTGCTACGACTTCACGACTGTTGACGAACGCTTCCCAGTCAAATGGTGCAGCTGGCCGGGTGACCATCAGTGGACCGCACACGACACCGGTAACATGGGCGTCGGCTGGAACTGGGAACAGACATGGGTCCCTGAAGAAGTCCACAAGTTCTTCGAACAGTTCTAAAGATTTCCTATACACTCTCTAAAGTCCAAGGGCCCGCCGGAAACGGCGAGCCCTTTTTGAACAAAAGGGCTAATTTCGCCCCCCAAAAAAACAAAGAAACAAAATATTTAAATTAAAATCAAAAAAAAACATTTATTCTAAAAGCAGCAATCATTTGTTAAAAAAAATTATCTTACATTCACATTTTAATTTATACAAATCAATATTATATTTACAATCCATTTTTATACAACACAAAAGGAGAATCAATGAAAAAGATTGCCTTGACTGCATTTGCTCTTTACGCAACGATGCTTTTTGCAGACGAATCATTTGGCGGAATCGGTCTTGTCATACAAGACGGAAACATCGGCTTAGAAATTGAAGCAATCATCCCCAACACACCTGCAGCAAAATCAAATTTAAAATCAGGCGATTTAATCATTGCTGTTGACAATCAAGAATTACAGAAACTGACATTTGAACAGAGTGTCAGTTTATTTCGCGATGTAAAGAACAAGCCAATTGTTCTCACATACATAAGTAGCGACGACACTCTTCAAGCTACACTTCGCCGAACAATGATTACAACAAAACAAGTATCGTCATTTGACGCAGATGCCGGAAAAATTATCGGAAAGAAATACATTTCCACTATTGAACTGAGCGATAACAACTACATGGCCGTTTTTCTAGACAGTTCTTCTCCTGCATTTAAAGATGATAATTCCAAATACAAGGATAAACTCAGTAACATCCGTTTGTTACAAATACAAAATAGCATCATCAGTTACGAAAATACAGCCAGTGGAAAGATCTTTTCTACGGATCTAAACGGCAAATTTCACAACAAATAAGTATAGGAGAGAAATTTTCAATGAAAAAGATATATTTCATAGTTTTAGGAGTGCTACTTTCAATCTCTCACGCACAATTGATTGTCAGCGAAAAAATTTACCAGCAAATGGACGCACGAGAAAATCCGCCCGTCCTTATGAAAAGCCAGAAGACAGTTTCGCAAGACACCTATATTTACACGATTACAGGATTACGCGACTTTAAATCAGGGAAAAATTTCCAAGTCAAAAAAATTGATGATTTCCATCGATTTACTGTAAGCAGGAAAAACCAGAAAAAACGTACACTCGGTTCTGAAGACGAAATGCGCATACGCGCCATGAACGACATCAAGGCCATCTTACCCCAAGATGTCGCCGATTCCTGCGCTATAACATCTGTTGGCTACGAATACGAACAACGAGACTCCAATAAACCAAGGATTGTCGGAAGTATGGTTACGGCTCATAGAAAACTAGACGGCATCCCAGTAAGGGGAAGCTCTTATGTGCTAATGAGTTACGACTCCACGGGAAACCTGTCTTACATGGATGTTCAATGGGACAAATTCAACAAAGTCCCAGCAAAAAGCACTGTAGAAAAAACAAAACGGAATAAAATCCACAGAACAGAATTCAATGATCTCATCGAAACAGTATCTCAGGATTTCAAAGAAAATGAACTACGCGGAAGTTTGGACAATTCAACACAAACTTTGACAGCCCTCAAAAACGAAAACGGGGAAGTGATGTTAGTTCCGAGCGTCACCTTTATTGGTCAATATTCAACAAAGGATAGCGACAAAAGCATCCCGATGATATTTGATATTCCAACAGACGCTTCGCTAGTTCCAACAAACAAGGCAATCGTTAGCAGATAGGAGGATCCATGAAAATAATCTATCTTATTTCCATTTTATTTTTCGTTTTCTGCCCTTACGCAGCAAGCGCACCTTCCAATTTTTCAATCTTAACATTCGCTATCAGTTCATATCAAGACAAATGGCAAGACAATTCTTCACAATCAAGAGAAACCGCTAACGCCCTAGTCAGTTCTCTAAAAAGCAATTTATTAGAAAAATATCCTCAAATCACATTTTCTTCAACAGGGTATTATGACGAACTAGTAACTAAACAGAATTTTTTAAATTCTTCAACAAACAATTTCAACTTCGTTTTTTACAAAGGACATGGCGGTCCAAATTATATTACAATGTGGCCCAAATATGAATATGTATACAACACTTCAAAAAAATTTGGCGGAAAAACGTATTGGGTCCTGCTGCGATCCTGTCTTGTTTTTAAAAATGGAGAAACCAATCAAGACCCATGGTTTAATGGAGTTCATTCAATTCTTGGTTATAGTTCACTATCATGGAATTACGAAAAATACAAGCACTATTATCGTTGCGGCTTCCTTAACATAGGACAGTGTTCTTACTCTAGAGCTTCTTACTATGTTGAAAGAGATTTTGCGACCAATTGGATTAAACAGAAACAGGGAATATGGGCCGCCTACTCAAACGCAGTATACAAGTGGATTGCAAAAGAACAAGGATTAGGCGTTGAACCTAAAATTGTCTATCGTTATGGATATGTTGATGGGAAATTCTTTGATCCATGGGAAGAAACATTTGAAAATTCAATTCAAAAACCCGTTTTTAAAAATGCTGGAGAATACTCGGGCATTGGATCTAGATGGAATACCATGGGAACACCTTGCTACAGCACACCCTGTAAATAAAGAAGGAATATTTATGAAAAAGATTTTTTTTCTTGTTTTAGCAACATCTATTTCATTGTTTATTGCATGCTCGGATAATTCAACATCTTCCGAAATCAAAGAACGATTTCATTACGACACTTCGCTTTCTTATGACGAAACAACCTTATCAATAGATTCCATCTCAAATTGTCTCAATGATTCCGCAAGAATTGAACAGATATACAAATTTGACTCTATTTATATAGAACAAAAAACAGAAAAAGAAACCATAGCATTCCCCTCTCAAATCCACAGTTCTAGAAGCAACATCAAATCCATTGGAATACATACATTTGGAGACACCCTAAAAATTGAATTGATAGAAAAAGAAAAAACACCTGATATTGACTTATGTTGCCTCGTCTGGATTCAAGCCACTTTAAACGGAACATTGAAAGGCAATTATATTAAAACATTTACTGGCGTATATCCATTAGGGAACCGATAAATCATCTCCAGAATTTAAAAGTTCCACAGTTTAAAGCTGTGGAACTTTTTTCATACAAAGATCGTCCCGGAATAAATCCAGGATAACATATTTAAGCTAGATCAATTTTTCCACTTTAGAACAAAGCGATTCAGCTTCTTCAGCAGTCGGAGCTTCGGCAATCACGCGGATTACGGGTTCCGTGTTGCTGGCGCGCACATGCACCCAGGATTTTTCGCTCCCGAGCCAGAGACCGTCGCGTTCATCCGTCTTCCAGCCGGCAAATTCAGCCTTGACCTTCGGGAGAATGTCTGCAACCTTCTTGTCGCCGAGTTCGAACTTTTTCTTCGGCATCACGTAGGCCGGATTTTCTGCCACGAACTTTTCCGGGCCGCCATTGTGGTGGGCCATCCAAGAAAGCACAAGTGCGGCAGCCACGAGGCTATCGCGACCGTAATGGAGCGCCGGGAGAATCACACCGCCGTTACCTTCACCGCCGATGACGCAGCCATTCTCAATCATCTGGAGGCTAACGTTGATTTCACCGACCTTCGCGCGGCTGAATTCACAACCGTACTTGGCGGCAACATCTTCGTTCATGCGGCTCGTGGAGAGGTTCACGCAAACGCTACCCTTCTTTTGGGCAAGCACTTCGTCTGTTGCAATTGCAAGCGTGTATTCTTCGCCGATACTTTGTCCCAAACCATCCACGAGAGCGCAGCGGTCTGCATCCGGATCCACAGCAAAGCCAACAGCGCAGCCGTTATCCTTGACAGCCTTGCGCAAGTCACCAAGATTTTCAGGAATCGGTTCTGCACCACGCGGGAACGTGCCATCCGGGCTACAATGGACGCGAACCACTTCGCAACCGAGCTGTTCCAAAAGGCGCGGCACGATAAAGCTACCGGCACCGTTCACAGCATCGACAGCGACCTTGAAATGCTTGGCCTTGATGGCTTCGACATCCACGAACGGAATCTTGAGCGTACCATCAATGTGAATGCCATCGGCATCCGGAGCGACTTCGTACTTGCCCATCGTGCGGTAATCCGGATAGCTGAACTGGTTTGCATCGGCGAGAGCAAAGAGCTGCTTCACGTCATCCGGACCGAGGAAGAGTCCCTTGTTGTTGAGGAACTTGAGAGCGTTCCATTCGAGCGGGTTATGGCTTGCGGTAATGATGATGCCCGCATCTGCCTTGAAGTGCGTCGTCAAAAGTTCCACGGACGGAGTCGTCGAAAGGCCAACATCCACGACATCCACACCAGAAAGGCGGCAAATGCCAGCGACAAACTGAACAATGGCATCACCTGTCGGGCGGCTATCGCGGCCAATCACTACGCGCTTTGCCTTCGTGATTTCAAGGAATGCACGCACATGGCTCTGCAAAACCTGCGGAGTAAGGGTATCGCCAACGATTCCGCGGATACCAGAAATAGAACGCATTAATTTAGACATATTTTCTCCATTAAATTAAACTTATCCGAGTTCCGGGACCGTCGCATAAAAGACGAGATCTTCCGGACCTTCATTAATCAAGCTGTGGGAATGGCCCTTCGGGCAGAAATGGCACTGGCCAGCTTCGACGTATTCCACACCATCATCAAAAAGTACCTTACCCTTCCCCGAGACAAAGAACATAATTTCGCTGTTGGTTTCGTGCTTGTGGTAACCGATAGATGCGCCTGCTTCGAGCGTGCCGTGCATAATGCGCGTCGTGCCGTCGAAATACATCTTGGCCTTGTATTCTTTTTCGCCACCCTTAAAATTCGGGAGAACAGTCGTCTCCATACCTTTTAAATCAATAATCATTATGACCTCTTTGAACGAGGTAATAATAGAATTTTAGGGGAAAAGAGCCAAGCATGTGGGTCTAAACGTTGCGGCGATATCCGCTCAAAGCAAGGAAAATAATGGCCGGGACGTAGAAGAGCCAAATAAAGTTATTCGAGACAGCGGCAAAAACTTCAATAGTGGAATGGTCCGCACCCGACAAAAGTGATAGCCCCGTAAGCGCATCGCAACACGTAAAGCAAACCATCCCTAGCACAATCAGGTTTGCATTTGCCTTCGGGAAAAACTTAAATTTCAAAGTCATGCATGCAACCACCAATGAACAAAGTAGAACCGGAATATAGGCAAGCACAGCCATAAGCACATACGATTCAAGAACATGGAGCTGTGCAAGCACAATCATCGCAAGCACGGCAGCCAATGGTACACAGTAAATCCACGGAAACGACCAATCATCATCGCTAACGCGCGTATGCCGATAAATTAAAATCATCTGCGCTATAAAGAAAAAGCCAATACCAAGCGTGATAAAATTATCGCGGGTATCAATCGTTCCAAAGTAATTGTAAAGGATTTTAAAGCAAAAGTCGGCACAAAGAATCATCAAGAAACTCATCTGCAAAAAGAAGCGATCGCGTTTGGTCACCAAGCGCCTGCCAATCGTAAATGCAAGTAAAGTCGCGACACAAGTTACAATAAACTTCGTGATATTCTGGAAATCGCTAGCAGAATCTAGACACGACTGTACTGCACCGCACTCATGCAGCACAAGCCAGTCACGCACAAAGAATGACACAAAAAGAATTGCCACAAGGGCAATCAAAGACGATACCAGCTTCGAATACACCATGTGTATAAATATAAAGCAGTCGTAAGAAAAAAGTAAAGAAAAGTTTAAAAATTTTCTTGTATGTGACGATGAACAAATTTCATTTTGTTATGCCCGCGAATGCGGGCATCACCATCTCGACATAAAAAAGGAGGTGCCCGCTTACTTCGACTGCGCTCACTTCGATTAAACTCAGTGCAGGCAGCACAGGCTCCGGCGGGCATGACATTTTGATTTCAGAAATATTCTAAGTTCCAAGATCTAAATTCTAAGTTCTAACTATCTTTTTTCGGCTTGATTTTTGCGGTCATGTAACTGAGAACAAGGTTTTGCCATACAACGTAGCAAGTCGGGGCAAGAGCCACCACCGGGCCCGCGTAAAGGCTAGAAACCCAGATAACAAGTGTCGTGTTCTTTTGCCCCATGCTCTGCGAACCTTCAATCGGGCGGCGACCGCGTTCGCAAACCCATCCAAGCCAAAACTGCAAAAGGCAAAGCACAAGCGATACACCAGCCATCAGCGGGAGCTTACCGCTATTCCACAAGTCGGCAAAGCCCATTTCGCGAATGTCGAAGCTTGCCTTGGACAAAATAATGAACACCGAGAACGTCCACACAAACATTGTGTACTTCTGGTATTTTGCAGCACGGTCGGCAAGTTCCGGGTAAAAGTTACGGAGACCAAACGCAAACGCCAAGGGAATGCTTATAATCGGTTGAATCGTGTTAAAAATCTTCATCGCGATTTCAGACAGGTCCGCTTCGGCGCCGGTCAAATAGCCAAAGATTATCGGAATGCTAAAGCACGCAATCAAGTTACCGCTGAGGAAAATCTTGAGCGCAAGGGATGCGCTGCCGCCAAGCATTTTCGCCATCGCAGGGGCCGCATTCGCGGGCGGACAAAGCGCAATAATCGCACCACCCAAAAGCACTTCACGCGGCAAGTGGAAAACTTCCACAACGCCCCAAAGCGCAGCGATAATCACAAGACTTGCGATAAACGCACGGGCCTCAATCTTGAACGTGTAACCATGCGTCTGCGGCGGAATTTTCGTCACGAACGTAAGGAACATCATGATGCCGATAGTTAACGGCAAGAGCGGCGACAGAAAGTGCGCCTGAGGAATGAGGATGCCCGCCAGAATTGCGATGGGCATGAGAATAGCGCGTAAGTTACCCATAGTCTTATTTCCGGGACCAAAGGTAGTAATTTGATTTTTGAAAATCAAGGAAACACATTATGCGGGCGGGGCCCCAGCTCGGAGTTGCGAAGGCCGCACGGGCCCCTCCCTGCACCCTCCCCATCCTTGGCCGACGCTCCATTCTCGCAACAACAACCATTTTTCACAACTTTACCACTTTATCTCTATATAAAGAAAGCGGAGCAATAACTCCGCTAATCTTGATTATATCAAATCAACTACAGCTCAATAATCCTATCGTTTTGCAAGAGCTGTTCGAAAGTCTGACGCTCGCGAATGAGCTTGATTTCACCCTTCGTGTACATCGTTTCAGCAGCGTAGCGACGGCTGTTGTAGTTGCTGCTCATGGCAGCACCGTAAGCACCAGCATCATGGAGAATCAAGAGGTCACCCACCTGAGCCTTCGGGAGCTTGCGCGTCACGACAAAGCCACCTTCTTCCTGCGTGAACACGTCACCGGATTCGCAGAGCGGGCCTGCAACAACAGCGTCAACAGTTTCGTTCAGTTCACGACCGTCACGGGCGACCACAGAAATAGCATGGTAGCTACCGTAAAAACTCGGGCGAACGAGATCGGTAAAGCCGGCATCGAGCAAGTAGAACAAATTATTGCCCTGTTTCTTCACGGCGCGAATTTCGGCAACGAGGTAGCCGCTTTCAGCAACAAGGTAACGGCCCGGTTCCACTTCGAGGTGGACATCGTGACCAATGCTCTGCTGGATGCGCTTGCGGGCGTTGTCCCACAAATCGTAGTAGGCCTTTACGTCAATGCGGTTGCCCTTTTCTTCTTCGTGATACGGAATCGGGAGGCCACCACCAGCGCTAATCGTACGGAGGTGAGAACCCAAGCGGCGGCTAGCGTCGACCATGGCATCACAAACCTGTGCGAGGTGTTCGAAATCCGTGCCGGAACCGATGTGCATGTGAAGCCCAGTAATCCACATGCCGTTGCTCTGGGCAAGCTTGATGCAGTCCTTAATCTGTTCGTGCCAAATGCCGTGCTTGGAAAGGTCGCCACCGGTATTCGTCTTGCGGGAATGACCGTGACCAAAGCCCGGATTCACGCGGATGGTGAGTTCAGACTTCACGCCAAAATCAGCAAGCTGCTGAATCATGTCCGGAGAGCCCACGTTCACGGCGATGTCGTACTTCTTCACGAGTTCGAGTGCATCGCGGTCAAAGATGTCGGCGGTGTAAACAATTTCAGGGACCTTGCCCTTCTGCTGTCCACCCTTGAAGCCGGCCTTGAGGGCGCGCACAATTTCACCAGCGGAGACGGCGTCGACAACGCAGCCAAGCTTGCGGATGAGCGAAACCACAGAGAGGTTCGGGCATGCCTTTTGGGCAAAGCGCACAGTGTCAAAAACCTGCACGTCCTTTACAGCACGTTCAATCGTCGCACGGTCATAAATCCAAAGCGGGGTGCCGTATTCACTGGCCGCTTTCAAAAGCACTGAATCAGGGATGGAATATTTCATACGGGGGCAAATTTAGAAAAATAGAACTTAGAACTTAGAACTTAGAATTTAGAATTATAACAATATTTTCGTTTTTCACTAGTTTACTATTTTACACAAAATGAAAAAAACGCCGAGCGTTATGCCCGGCGCATTTTCAATAGTTTTTCAATCAGAGCAATTATACGTGCTTGATCTTATTGTCGCCTGCATCCCAGTTCACACCGTCACAGACAAACTTGTATTCGTAGTCGCCCGGAACGAGGGAAATCTTTGCAACCCAAAGACCCGTCTTCTCGTCCTTCTTGAGCATGTCGGCATCGACAGTCCAGTTGTTGAACGTACCAGCAACAGAGACGGTTGTTGCAAGCGGGCAATCGGCAACGAATTCGACAGCGACCTTCTTCGGGGCAGCAGCTTTCGGGGCTTCAACTTTTGCAGCCTTTGCAACCTTAGCAGGAGCCTTAGCCGGCTTTTCTGCCTTCGGAGCGGCCTTCTTGGCCGGAGCAGCCTTGACATCGGCCTTCTTAGCTGGAGCCTTCACGGTTTTTGCGGCGGACTTTTCTGCAGCGGGTTTTGCCGCAGCCTTCGTCGCAACTTTCTTTACGGGTTTTGCAACTACAGTTTTAGAATTCTTGGACATAATAATCTCCTCTTATTTCTTAGTATCCTAAATTTAGTAAAAAAATTTTTATTTTGCTATATTTGAAATATGCTTAAACAAATCATCGCTCCCAGCGTCTTGAACGCAAACTTCCTCGAACTCGGCAATGGTCTCAAGGCCATTGAAAACGGAGGCGCAGGCCTCGTTCACCTGGACATCATGGATGGGCACTTTGTCCCAAACATCAGCTTTGGCCCGGGCATTTCTGCCTGCGTCAAGATGGGAACCAAGCTCCCGCTCGATTGCCATTTGATGATCGAAAATCCGGAAAACTACGTGGGCGAATTTGCCAAGGCTGGCGCAAGCATCATCAGCGTGCATGCCGAAACCACGAACCATCTCGACCGTTTGCTGCACCAGATTGCAGAACTCGGCGTCAAGCCCGCTGTCGCTATCAATCCGGCAACCCCGCTCGAAAGCATCAAATACGTGCTCGACATCGTGGACATGGTGCTCATCATGTCTGTGAACCCGGGATTCGGCGGTCAGAGCCTCATTCCTTACTGCCTCGACAAAATCCGCGAACTCCGCGCCCTTAAGCCGGAACTCAATATCCAAATCGATGGCGGTGTAAAGCTCGACAACATCCTCGCCTGCAAGAAAGCGGGTGCAAACATCTTCGTCGTAGGTAGCGCTATCTTTGGCAAGCCCGATCCCGAAGCCGTCTGCAAGGAATTTGTAGAAAAAGTGAACGGCTAACAGCCGCACAACAGTTTATTGGGCCCGCTTATTGCGGGCCTTTTTATATAAAAAATTGGTCCCGCAAAGCGAGACCTTTCATATAACTTTTGTAATCCCCCAATTAACTCCCCGTCACATCGGTGTCGATGCAGCAGAAGCAAAAAGAGCAGACACAAAGATTATAGAAACAACGATAAGAAAGTACCAATTTTGCATGACCAAAATATATACTGAAAATATGGCAAAGGACCAACTTTTCAAAAAAGTTACAATATTATTACAAACTATATCATACAAAGACTTCGTTATTTTACGCAACCATTTTTTTTACCAAACTTACAAACGTACGCTTTATTTATATTTACGCCGCCAAATGGGATTCCTATGCAGATATACGCAGATAAAACATTCAACAATCCAATAGAAACCATCGAAGCGTTTAAGCCCAAAGATGTCAAGTCGGCGCTTGACAGAATTGAATTTTTACAAAGCAAGGGGCTTTATCTACTCGGCTACATGCGCTACGACCTCAAAAACGTAGCAGGCGACGCACCCCTTATCTACTTTGAAGCTTTCGATTCGTTCCAGCAGTTCGGAGAAAAAACACCCGACTACAAAATCGGCACTACTGTAAAACCGCGCATATCCAAAGAAGAATACACGCAAAAAATCGATTACATCAAAGAGCAAATCAAGAACGGGATTACATACGAAGTCAATTATACATACCCATCAACGCTAAGAACAAACGCTAGTGAGTTAGACTTATACCAGTTCCTTTTGCAAAACCAGAAGACCCCTTACAACGCCTTTTTGCAAAACAAGTACGAAACCATCTTATCGTTTTCGCCGGAACTGTTTTTTGTGAAGCGCGGCAACAAGATTTTGACAAAGCCCATGAAAGGCACGCTCAAGCGCGGCAATACATCCGAAGAAGATGACGTATTACAAGAATTCTTGCACAACGACTTAAAGAACCGCACTGAAAACGTCATGATTGTCGACTTGCTGCGAAACGATCTCGGGAGAATTTCAAAGCCGGGAACCGTATACGCAGACAAACTATTCGAAGTCGAAAAGCACAAAACCGTCTTCCAGATGACTTCCGAAATTTCATCAGAGCTGAAAGACGGTACAACGCTTTACGAAATCATCAATGCGATTTATCCATGCGGTTCCATCACAGGCGCGCCCAAAATTTCTACAATGGAAGTCATCGCGAATGCAGAACCGTTCCCGCGAGAAGTGTACTGCGGAGCCATCGGCTACATCCACGACGACGAAATGACTTTCTCCGTGCCTATCAGAATCTTGCAGAAAAAGCAAGGCGAATCTGATTACAGATACGATGCCGGCGGCGCTATCACTTGGGCTTCTACCGCAGATGACGAATGGAATGAAACAATGACCAAGGCAAGTTTTTTGAATACAGAATTTTCGCTGATTGAAACAGGCATCACCGATTTCGAGATGCATCTCGAACGTTTGAGAAATTCAGCAAATGCACTCGGCTTCACCTGGAATAGCGAACTTGAAAAAATCAAGTTCGACAAGTCCGTCGTGAACAGGATTGAGCTTTTCAAAGACGGTCACTTTGAACTCACGACAAGACCGATTCCCGCGCCCAAGCAAGATCCAAAAATCAAAATCGTACACAAAGTAAATTCATCCAATCCGTTCCTGTATCACAAAACGAGCATCCGCTTGCCATTCCCGAAAGACGTCTTTGATGAAATCTGCGTAAACGAGAAGGGCGAAATCACAGAAGGCACGTTCACGAACATCGGCATTCTAAAAGACGGCATCATCTACACGCCGCCTATCGAGTGCGGGCTTTTAAACGGCATCACAAGACAAAAGCTTTTAAACGAAGGCAAGGCCAAAGAAAAAATCCTGTACCCAAGTAACCTTCAAACAGCCGAGAAAATCTACTGTTTCAATTCCGTCCGCGGCATTGTGGAAGTAACGCTCGACGAATAAATCCGGCATGACAAGTAAAAAGGCGGGCCAAAGCCCGCCTAACCCTAAACACACAACCTAGTGCAAACTTACTTCACAACCGCATTGGCGTGGCCCAAGTAAATGGCCTGCAAGGCGCCAGCGAGATATGCAAGCGGAGCGTTCCAGTTGATGGCCACTTCGTTTGTCGCATAGCTGCAACGGTTATCGATGTAAGCAAGTGCCGGCTTTTCGGCAACAGCGTAGTTCGGGCACTTCCAAAGTTCCTTGCCATCGAGGTTGATGTCCTGCTTGCCCAAGTGCGGACCGCCCACGAGCATGCCCGGCACCGGATCATCGACAAAGTCCGATTCACTCACGCGATGGTGCGGAAAACGCGGGCTTCTGTAGCCAAAGCCAGTCACATACGTCATTTCAATCGGGTTCTTGCCCAAGAGGTAATCGAGGCACTGCTGTGCGCCATCCAAGTAGCTCTTGTCGCCCGTGATGTAATAAGCATGCAGCAACACGATTCCGTTGTTCGCCATGGCGCTGTTACTGCCCCAGTTCCAGCTCGACGGAGTTGCAGGGAGTCTATACGCACTCGTATCGCCAATCGCGCGGAGTTCATTTGCAGCGGCAAGCAAAGCCTTGCGAGCGGCACCACCGAGCTTTGCGCCAAAGTCAGCCGAATCCAGAGCCACATGGTAAACGGCGAGCATGTTCACATCGCCCCACCACGGTCCATCGCTTCTGATCTTGTAAGCGCTCAAGTCATTGAGGTAATTCTTCTTCTTTGTGGCGCGGAAAAGTTCTGTTGCAGCAAAGGCAAATTCATCCCTGCCGTCTTCGCCGCCATACGTATAATCGCCAGTCTGTACATCGGAAGGCTGCTTGTACAAAGCCTTCGGATTGTGCTTTGCCCAATAATAGGCGGCACCAGAAGCCTTGAGCATGCGGTCTGCAAAAGCCTTGTCAAACGGAGCATACACGCGAGAAGCCTGCGCCATCACCGCAGCAAAGTCAAGCGTTGCAGTCAAGCTCTTTTCAATGGCATAGCGCTTTGCGCCATCAATTTCAGGCATCGTGCTAGAGCCGAACTTGAGTGACGTGAGCTTGTGGTAAACACCACCGTCCTTATCCTGCATCGAAAGCATCCAGTCCAGATTCCAGCGGATTTCTTCGAGGAGTGAAGGCATCTTCGGGAATTCACGCGGGATGTTCCACTGGAGCGTATCCATGAACGCCGGGAAGTGTTCATAAAGTTCCAAAAGCGTAAACACGGTAATGCCCGAGTTCACAATGTACTTGCCATAGTCACCGGCATCGTACCAACCGCGCTGCGACTTGATAATCTTCGGGTCAGCCTTCTTGGGAGCGGGTTTGCCCTTGGACTGCGCAACAACCGTCGCCGTCTGCAAATCGGTGCCGTAAACCGTCACGCTATCGTCAATGTGGCCTGCCGCACGTGCCCACTTGCCCGCATAGCGCGTATCGAGAGCCATACCTGCACGCTGGTAGTAGAACCACTTGAGGGCAGCCTTCGTCAAATCTTCGTAAACGTGCTCGCCAATCACGATCGGGTTTCCGATATAGCCATCCCTGAACAAGCGGTATGTGCCCGGCTTCTTGATCGAAGATATATCGTAAGTCTGGACTTCTTCGCCACTGTAGTCCCAGTCATAGACCATCGGGGCTTCAAGCGTAAGCACCGTATTCCCTGCCATGTCGCGAACTTCGAGCGGGTTCGCATCGTTACCGGGAATGACGACCGTCTTTTCGGATTCAGGGGCAAATCCAAGCTGGTTCACCAGCGGGATTGCAAAAGTCGGCACCGCAAGAGCAAGCGCGACCAATAGATGTTTACGCATACAAAACCTCATTTTTGCTAAAAAATACCTTTTCTTTTGTAAAAGCGTACCCACACCACCCATTTTAATGTTTACTATAGGCAACGCCAAGTGTATCGAGTGTAGCGGCCAGACGAGTGAACGCCACTTCTCCACAAAGTGGATAACAGCAACTAAGGCAACAAGTTGCCAAGTTTTGTATAGTGGCTACAGACGAGAGAAATGTCTTTCTTGAATGTAGCGGGCGGCTATGCCGCAGTCAGCAGTAGGCAGTGGTTGGTGGTTAGTGGTTAGTGGTTAGTGGTTAGAAAAAAAATCCTCGGCGCTTTATTGCGTCGAGGATTTTTTAAGCGTTTATGAATTTCGCAATTTTTTGCAGATTTCGCGATTCCCGCGAACTCCGAGAATTACTTCTTGGAAGCCTTGTAGTTCACGCCCGGACGGAGTTCGAGACCAACCGTCACGAGGAGCGAGACGATCGGTTCGTAGTGGTCCTGGGAGAGGTCGTACACGGCAACGCCTGCCATGCCTTCGCTCTTCACGTGCTGGGCCACAGCCTTCACAGATGGGATACCCATGAACACGATGGATTCGGTTTCGCTCACAGCCACTTCGGACTTGGTCGCTTCATCGAATGTCACCGTGTAATCCGGAGTGTCAAAGCGGTTCATGAGTTCAGCGTACGGGAGGTAACCTTCGTTACCGCTTCCAACGCCCTGATGGCTCGTGCCGAGGCCCTTAGCACCGGCAAAAGACTTACCGTAGAGGAACACGACCGGAGCAAGGAGTTCCTTGTTCACGCCAGCGGCGGCAACAGCGTCAAGCGTTTCCTGCACAGAGTTTGCACTCTGGTTCGGAACGAGGCTGCTTTCGCTTTCGTTCATGAGGTCGGCCATGAACACGTCCACGTAAGCAAGGCGGTTCAAGGCTTCAGCCTTGTAGGCATCCATGCCGGCTGCCGGGTAAATCACGGCAGTCACCGTCAAGCCCGAAAGACCGTCGACCAATGCGTTCAGCATCTTGGCGTAATCTTCGGAATCATCCGTCGTGAGGTTCTGCCAGTCGAGTTCAACACCGTCACCGCCGTTCGTTGCAATCCAGTCCTTCACGTTAGAGACGAAGGAAGAAAGCGTTTCATCGGAGGAGGCGATAGCCTTGAGGTTCGATTCAGCTTCCATGCCACCCACGGAAACAATCAACTTCACGCCGTTTTCCTTGGACATGCTGGCAAGGTTCTTGAAGTTGTCGGCATCGTATTCGTCGGCAAAGGCAACCGTACCTTCTGCAGTCGGAGCGATAGACATGTAGTGAATATCGGTCACGAGATTGTAGCGGATGTCCTTGGCGTAGAACTGTGAATACTGACTCCAATACGGATAGAAGCCAATCACTTTGTCAGCGGCAGCCTGGGCCATTGCAGCGCCCATGGCAAGAGCCAATGTAATAACTTTAAAGTTCATTTGATAACCTCTCATCCTTATTGAATCAGACGATCGACGCCAGCGGCGTCACGGCAGTAAAGTCCAGTATCCGGGGTAAATCCATCGGCCGAAGTCGCCATAGTCAACTGAGCCTTGATAATCGGCAAAGAGTCACGCGGCGTATTGTTGGCCTCTTCCGGACGGCAATTACGATAGGCCCAGCCATGTGTTCTACCAAAGATATTGAACTGCTGAGTAATAGCGACTTCGTCCACAGGGACTGCGGCCAAAAGTGCAGCTTCGTCTAAAACAGTAACCATGTTGAAATCAACCAGGCCGGCGTAAATAAGCTTTGCTTCTTTTGACAAGAGCGTATCCGGCGAACTCATATTGACAATAAGAGCATTCCATTCCTGCGGCGAATGGCCACCAATAAGCGGATTTGTATAGAGGGCGCCAAGAAGATCCGGATTCAAGGAGAACGCCTCATCTTCGGCCTTCTTTTGCTCGTTATATGCTGCATTGCCAAGAGTTGCCTTGACCTGCGCATTGAAATCCGCCACATAGTCCTTGACCTGACGAATGCGGAGTTCCGGATGCAAAGCCATGTATTCCATAGCACTGAAACCTTCCGGAAGCGCTTCAAGATAAGGATCATTTACGCTCATCGATCCGCAGGCGCTCAAAACACCTGCTACGAGAATCATCATGTACTGGTGAAGTTTTTTCATGTTCAGCACCTCTTAGAAATTCACCGTCACATCGGCAAGGAGAACAAGCTTGCTGATGGAAATTGTGTTAGCGGCGGCGCCCGGAACCATATATTCAAGTTCGTTCTTAAGCATACCACCCTGGATGGACAAGTAAGAAATCGGAGCGAGCTTTACACGAGCACCACCCAAGGCAAGCATTTCGGTAACCTTGGTGACTGCGGCCGCAGCAACCGGGAATCCACCATTGCCGAATTCCTTCGTGTACATCTGGAAGCCGCCGAGCAAAGCAATCGGTCCCCAGACATCTGCAGTAAGGCCAGCCACAATGCGAGTCGTCTTGCGCTTCAGGTAAGAATTTTCGGAACCCTGGGCCAAAGAACCCTGGAGGGTAATCTGACGGTCAAGACCAGCAAGAGCACCAGCTTCGACACCGAGACCCACGGCAAATTCCGTAAACTTGTTTTCACCAACAGCGCCAGTTGCAAAGTCAACAGCGTTCGACTGCGTGACCATGTTGAAACGGGCGTTGAAGGATACCTTATCTGCCCAGTTGACATCTGCCTTGGCAATGATACCCTTGCGGTCAGGCGTTGCAAGACCAAGCGGCAAAGCAAGGCCCACAGACGGGTCAATCACCATCAGCGGGTCGAGTTCCATCTTCTTTGCAATGGAGCCCGAGTAACCGTTACGGTAGAAGTGGCCGTTCTTATAGTTGTTGTCCAAGCGGCTGTACAGATACTTGCTTTCGCCAAAACCTGCGCTAAGCGTATTGGAACCACCCGATGTCATCAAGTTCGTCGCCTGCAATGTCGTGGAATTGTAGACATTGAAGTAGAGGTTTTCGAGGCTAGAGGCGCCAAAAGTAGAAAGCACGAGACTATCGACCGAGCTACCGTAGAACGAGTTCGCATTGAGAATGACCGAACGGCCCTGGTAAACCGGAGAAGAGGCGAGCTCAGACCAGAAACCGGAATCCGTCTGGAAGTAGCCGGCATTGACCTTGAAATCAACGTCGTTGATGTTGCCTTTCACGAAGAGGTCGGCGTAGAAGCTCTTGCCATCCTGGTCGGCATATTCTTCGTTAGTATAGACATCCACCTTCTTCGAGTTCGGCTTCAGGTAGACAAACGACTTGCCGTCTTCCGTGATTCCTACCGTGTTGTAGGAAACCTGTTCTTTCTTGATGTTGTAGTCGCGGTCCACCTTCCACTTGGACATGGCAAATTCGCCATTCAAGCCGAACGTCACCGGAAGTTCCGGCAAGACTTTCTTGGAGTCGAAAGCTAGCTCGGCAGAAATGACCATGTTGTCATCGTAGTAGATGGTATCGGTCGTAGAGATCGGTCTAGAACGGCGAGTAAGCTTGCGGTCAAAGGTATTGACGTAGTTCACGCCAAGGTGTGCACCGTAAGCATCGGCACCGACACGAGCACCGAGGAGGTAACGGTCCGCAAAGTCGAAATCAAAGAAAATCTGGTCGATTTTCTTTGCCGTATTGCGGAGGCGGGCACCCGTAAGCTGTGCAGTGATGTTATCAACCACACCGACATTGCCGCTATTGTACACGACATTGAGACCATGCAGGAGACGACGGCTTGTCGTATCAAGGTTACGCTTTTCGAGAGCTTCACGGCGCTTTTCCGCAAAGATTTCCGGTTCCTGCAGGATTTCGGTCTGCGGGGTGAAAATGGTGAGCGGGGTATAACCGACGCGCATGTAACCCAAGTTGAAGTCTACATGCTTATTGAGGATTGTTCCATCGTAGCTGAACCAGTGACCAATAACAGGGTTGTTATTTTCGTCATAGGCGCTCTGCCAGTCCTTGTGCAAACGCAACTGGACGTCAATCATCGTCTCGGAACTCGGACGGGCGGTCAAACGCAGGTTCACATCCGTGAACGCCTGGTTTTCCTGAGTCGGGGATTCCGTAGCAAACTGGTCGGAAGAGGCAAAGGAGGCTAATACACCAGCCTTGGCAGTACCGTTAATCTTGAGTCCGAGCACGGCTGCATTGAGAGAATCCAGCTTTTCCAACAAGGACTTCTGTTGCGTCACAACCTCAGCCTGGTTTTCGGCAGCAAACGCAGCCGTTGCCGAGATGGCGATAGCGGAGGTCAGCAAAATTTTGCGCATGTTCATATTGAAATTCATTCTAGTTACCTCCCATTAAAATTCCACATTAATGGAAGCTTCAAAAATAGACTGGCTAAATTCATGCTTATAAGCAGGAGAGCCATCGAAGTAGTCGGGCAGATTGCGAGCCGTTTCGCCAACCACAGCAGAATTGTATTCGTTCGAAACGCTAATCATGCCATAGTTGATAGCAAGCCATGCATTATCGGCAACCACATAGTCAAAGCCAACCATCCAGTGCATCTGCTTGCTCTTCATGAGAGGCACGTCAGCACCGACAAAGATTCCGAACGGATTCACATAGGTCCCGTAATCGGTATTGATCATCTGGAAACCGCCAGTCACACCGAGACGCGGCAAGAACTGGAAGGATGCTCCGACGTTGATGAAGTTGCTTGCAACCTTCACAGCTTCGCCAGCCTTCGGGGTAATCGAATTTTCGGAACGCTTGAAGGAACCAGAGAATTCAGCAGCCTTGTTCAAACCTGCGAGCTTTGCAATATTGAACTTGACGCCGCCGCCGAATTCCGTGTAGGAGACCTTGTCAATTTCTGCAAATTCCGGCTGGACCTGGTTGAAGAGGCTCACGAGAGCCTGAGCTTCGACCTTTCCTTCCCAGTCACCCTTGATCAAGGCACGGACACCCTTGCGGTTTGCCGTGGCAAGACCATTCGGCAAAGCGGACTGGAGAGCAGGGTCGATCATCATGCTAAGGAGAGCGAGCTGAGCTGCGGAATAGACGTTGGAACCCCAGGAGTTCTTGTTGTACGAGGCGATGTTGTAACTCGTGGTCTGGCCGGCTGCGATATTATCGTCGTCCGTACCGAGAGAAGTCGTCACCGGAGAGAACTTCGGAGAGTAATTGTAAAGGGCGTCGAAAGTGGAGTAGAGCGGGGAATTCACGCCATACTTGACGGAATTGACGCACCTGGACTCATCCGCAGGATCCTTCAAGGAACAATCCTTATCCGAATTCAAGATTCGCTGAGCAAAGAAGCTCGGGGACTGAGCCATGTTGTTGAACCACTTTTCGTCGTTCATCACCACATCAAGAGAGAGACCTGCGCTCCAGGAGTTTTCGACCTCGTAACCTGCGTTCAAGGTAGCGAGCAAGGCAGAACCATTCACGCTCTTTTCGGTTTCAGGAGCAAGAACGATTGTTCCGGTCTCATCGGTAATAGCCGGAGTCTTTCTCTTGTCAATGGACATCGCATATTCGACGACCACGTCTGCAGAAAGACCCTTCTGCTTGACAAGGCCACCCACGTCAGCACCGGCACGTGCGCTCAACACGAACGTGTTCTGTGCAGAGAGTTCGTACGGGTTGATTTCTTCGCGAACGTAAGGCTGAGAAAGGTCGCGGCCACCCATATCTTCATTGTAGACATGGCGGTACGTGTAAGACTTCGTCTTTTCGTTATCGAAAATGAGCATCGGGGTTACGCCGACATACACGTTTTTCTGGACCGGCAAGAGTTCGATGTTGCCACCGACAAGCCACTTGTCCGTCGGGGAAGCGAGAGACGTTCCAGCGACTTCATCGTTCGGGAGAATGTTGCCTTCGGCACCGCTCAAGTCAAGCACAGAAATGCGGTTCACGCGAGCAAGGAAAGCCTCAGCGCGGATTTCGCCAATCATCGGGTCGATTTCCTGGCGGAACTGGAGGTTTACACCCTGGAGGTTACGCTTGTTGCCTTCAAGGAGCTGTTCCTTTTGGGCCATGTGACGCTTGCGGGCAAAAATCGTCGGTTCGTACATAATGTCGATACCGGGATTGTAAATCGAGAGCGGGGAAATCGCAGAACGGAAGTCACCCACCGTCCAGTAGAAATTCTTGCCGATGTTGCCTTCGACATTGAGCCACTTGGCTTCAAGAGTCTTGGAAGCCGCAGCGAAGTATTCCTGCATGCCGCCGCCCAGGCGCATAATCACATTTGCACGGACATTTTCGTACGGGCGGAAACCAAAACTCAGGTCTGCTGTAGCAAATTCGTTGCGTTCAACATCAGGCATGTGGTTCACGCTCTTCTTGTCCATATCGGTAGAGAAGCTAGAACGCTGTGCCACAGCACGAATGCTACCGCCAATTTCAACACCACGCTTTGCATTGGCGCTATCAGCCTTGGCCTGCAAAGCCTTTTGATTATCCGCAACAGCAGAAGCCGATGCGGCAACCGATGCAGTAAGAAGGGCGATTAAAATATTTTTCATTTTCATATTCATCTTTAGCATCCTCCCTTAGAACCAAGCCTTGGTTTCGGCGGCAATGTAATGGGAATGCCAATTATTATCAGAAACCGTTTCGTCAGAGTGCGTCATGAACTTGTAACGGAAGTGCAGCCCCACGCGATCCGAGAAATCCCAGTCAAAGCCAAGGCCAATAGCGAAGTCCCTGTAGTTGATAGGAGCTTTCTGGATAAGGTTGTTGGCGCTCACTTCGTAGAAGTAGCTCGGCTTGTCTTTCTGCGGCTTACTAATAATGTTTGTAGCCTCAGTAAACATGTAAGCCTTATCAGACCTGAACGTTTCCATGCCAAGGATACCCACCATATGGAAGGTCGGCGTCACGGCGACGGTCGGTTCGATCTGGCCATAGAAGCTCGTCATGAGCATGTTGGACTGCTTTTCGGAAACCGCAATCGGAGCAAAAGAAGTCGAAATGCCGGAGAAGGCAAAATAGCCGGTCAACATGACATTGCGTTCCGTACCAATCCAGTGACCGATATCGTAACCACCCATGAAGGAGAGGTAGGAGGACCACTTGGCATGCATCGGGACCTGGTTTTTTGCCACCTGGTTGCCATTTTCAAATGCGGCAAAGGATTCCCACATTTCCCAAGTACCACCATAGAGACCGCCACGCTGACGGTAACCCTTGATACCATCGGAAGAGCTCTTGTGAGCACCAGCACGGCTAATGTAGGCAGCACCGGAAGCATTACCGGAGTCAGCCACAAAGAGCGGCTTGTGCTTGGTCCAGGAGTTAGAAGATTCCCACATGTTGCGACCGTTCAAGCGGTAGTTAAATGCAATCACGTCCAGACCCGGGTCGATTTGGCGATGCTGGGCATACTGGAAGTCAAAGTAACCGCGGTTGAAGCTCGGTTCCAGCTTGAAGTTGATACCGGCCATGTTCGGGGAGTAGCGGAGCGCACCTGCGTTGAGGTAGGTTTCGTCCTTGCGCCAGCCCGTGAAGCGGGACGGGTTCGTGAGAGAATACGGTGAGTAGAAGCCCGGCTGGAAGAACACGAGTTCTGCAGTCATCGGCCAACCTTCAACGTACTTGCTCTGGGCCTTCACATAGACACCGACCTTCGGGTTAGCGACACTGGAGCGATAACCCTGCTTGTTGGTAGAATAACCGGAAGTATTGTTGGCAACACCCGTTTCTGGGTCAGCGGAATAGTCGGCAGCATTCGGATCCGGAACAAATATGGTAGAATCCGTGATGCTTACACCCACATCGCCCATAACAAAGAGCTTCGGAGTGACGTTGCCCTTGACATCAGCAGTAATCACATGGGTATTGAGGAGGACCGGCAAGCCGTTTTTAGAGAAGTTGTTCCACTGGCTGCGGAATTCATCTTCAAACACGGACCCCTTGTCGTAGGTCACGCCCATGTAGTTCACACCGACGGTAAGGTTATCAGCAATCTTTTCCTTGGCGACACGGCCATGGAGGACCGTACCACGGAAATCGTAACCACCGGACATTTCGAGTTCGCCCGGCTGGCCGCCGTACATACGGAGACCGTCACGGGTAGCGACGTCGGCGTCAATCGGCTGAGACACGAGGAACTGAGCTTTCATGTCGTACGGGAGCTGGTAGAAGTTCGCAAAGACGCCACCGAAGGAGCGGTTCGTCCAGAACGCACGACCACCTTCCTTGACCGGCTTGAAAGCCTTTTCCTTATAGTAGGTAGAAACGGTCTTTTCGTCTTCGAAAAGTTCGTACTGCCATACAAAGCGCGGGTTCGTTTCACGTTCCCACATGGTCAAAGGAGATGCGTTTGCCCAGATAACACCACCTGCGGTAATGTAGGCGCCAAACACACCGGCACGGATATCGACACCGACGTTCATTTCTTCGTTGATGGTCGATGCATAGTAGTCGGTAGAGTGGTCGAACAACACGCGTTCGTCGTAGTTGCCCGGAGCTTCCGTCGGATGCTTGCCCATGTTATTCGTAAAGATACCGCTCAGGTCGAACGGGAACATGAGGTTCGTAAACAACGTAATGTAGGAGTTCGGCATGGCGACGACGTTCACGTTCAAGATAGCGTCGACACTTGTGCGGGCCTTGTCATCTTGCACCCACGGGCTACGTTCGGAATAGTGGAAATTCTTCAAACGGAAAGCCATGTAACCGGAGACTGCCAGTGGCAGATCGTCCTTGCCGAGGAGAGTGGATTCCATGTTGCCGGAAAGAGTATCCAACGAAGCGTGCAGGGAATCAAGCTGCAACTGCGGAGGGAGTGCCCACGCAGCACCGAGGCTAGACGCTAGTAAAAGGGAAGTAACAGTTTTGCGCATAAAATCCTCTTAAATCTCGTTGCGGAACGGATAATGAGCCGGGCCTTCGTACGGCTTGCCATGCTTCTTAATCACAATATCGTCAATCCAAACCTTGAAGGATTCGTTTTCATCCTTACGGACTTCAAGACGGAAACCCTTGAAGTTGGACCATGCGAACGGGAGCATCACTTCACGCGTGTTCTTCGCATCCCAGTACACACCGGTATTGCCGAAGAGCTTCAGAGGGATGCTGAAGTGCTTCCATTCAGTCGTAATTTCACCAAGGCTCTTGGAGCGGAGCTTGACCTGGAGGGATTCGCCGTTGCTCTTCACGCCGTCATCAACGAGCACGAACAAGGCGTTTTCGCCACCCTGGGCACCTTTAAGCCAAAATTCGAGAACACCATCTTCCAAGTACGGAGTCAAGTCCACGGAACCCGCAATACAAATAGCGACACCGGAGTAGTCACTTGCGATAAGCTCGATTTCCATGGAAAGAGCGCCTTCCATAGCGTACTTATCCGTGAGTACCGGTTCGGGGTTTTCACGCGGATACTGATAGGTATAGCCACCACCACGCGGAATAGCTTCGCGCATGACAACGGTGACAACTTCCTTATCAGGACGGAACGGCTTGGGTTCCTTCATGACAAAGTGAGACTGGTCGCGGTCGCGGTAATCGCTAAAGCCGTAGCCAGCAAAAGAAGATGAAGCAAGAAGCATCGCCGCTAGAGCGGACTTCCAAATGGCTTTTTTAAAGTTTCCATTCATAATAGGTACAATTCTCCAGATTCGGATCATCTACAATATAGCTTGTTTTTTCGAAATTCCGATTGGTTGTTTTGCAAAAAAGGCTTTGCAAAGCTAGATGTATCAACGGAATACCGCTTGTTAAGCCACATAAACGCTGGACTCAAGCGTAAACGGAAATTTTTGCCCGCGCAACGTTTCAGAATATTTACAAACTAAATTTTTTGACGGTTGTCACATTGGACTCATGCGTAAACAGATGATATGCAGTTTTTTTAATTTTCTATTTTTTGTTTTATATAGATTTTGAGAACAGGTATTTAAGTACATAACCTTTTTTGGGGGTTACCATGATTAAAAAGTTTCTTTCTGTTGCAGCCATCGGATGCGCCTTCTGGGCCTGCGACAGAGGTTCGGCAACGTCTCCTACGGCACCTGCGACAAACAAGCCTACAGCAATTCCGGTAGACTACTCTTTGGGAAGAGCCATGAACGCGGCCCTTGGACGCGGCATCAACCTCGGTAACTCCTGGGATTCCGACGGCTCGGACGACAGCGGCTGGAGCAACCCCATTCGCGACACGGACTTCGCCATCATCAAGGCTGCAGGATTCAACTCCGTGCGCATCCCGGTCCGCTGGCAGAATGGCTCCGACTATTCCACCCATACCGTAGACCCGAACCGCCTTGCTGGAGTCCTTGAAGACATCCGACTCGCTATCGCAAACGGCCTTACCGTCGTCGTGAATTTTCACCATTACACCGACCTGAACTGCGCTGGTGGTGCCAACGGATGCCCGTTCGTCCCAGCAGAATACCAGGCCGAAAAAGCCCACTTCCTTGGCATGTGGGCCCAAGTGGCAGCAGCCATGGGCGAATTCCAGGACAACCAGGTCGTACTTGAAATTCTGAACGAGCCAGTCATCCCCAACGCCGAACGCGTGGACCAGCTGATGAATGACGCCTACAAGGTTATCCGCGCTGCAGCTCCCGGCAAAACCATTATGTTCGAAGCCTACCATGCCGCAAAGTTTGCAGACCTCACGATGCTCCATTTACCGCAAGACGGCAACATCATCTTTAGTGGCCACTACTACGAACCATACACCTACAGCCATCAGGGCCACGGCTACAACTGCATTGGCGATGATGCTTTGATAACCACAGCGACCGAAGACATGAAATACTACGTAGGCCTCGCCTACAAGCTCTATCCCGATATCAACGGATTTGACCAGATTCCGATGAACATGGGTGAATTCGGTGTGGCCGGTGGCGATCCGGCGTTCTGCCAGGGAACCCCGCCCAGCAATTCCGGCAAGGCCTACTGGACAAAGAAAGCAGCCCAGGCGGCAATCGAGAACGGGATGTCGTTCCATTACTGGGGATTCGGCTACACGGGCGGCTTTGACGCCTATGAACCCAACGCCGAAAAATGGCACCCGGGATTCCCGCAGGCTCTAATTTTCTAGAATCTTAAAAACGAGCACAAAAGCGCAAGTGCTACGGGCGGACGAGAGAGCCGCCCCAGTGCTCATCAAAGAAGGCTTGGAACAGAGGTTCCGGGCCTTTTTTCAATTCTTCGATGACTTCTGCGGTCGGGCGCTTTCCACGATACAGTTCGCGGAAAGCTCGCTCAAAAAAAGCAATGCGTTCAGCCGGAAATTCACCGGAGTGCAAGCGGAGCGCATGGAGGTTGAGGGAAGCAAAGCGGAGCGGGTTCCCGAAAGCTCGGCTGCAAGGGGGAACGTCATAATCGACCTTGAGCGTACCACCCACAAAAGCGTAGGCGCCCACCTGGTTCCTCTGTTGCACAGCAGTGGTGCCGCCAAGGGTCGCAAACTTGCCGATGCGCACATGTCCGCCGAGCTGACAGGCGTTCGCGATGACCGCCCCCTCGCCGATTTGGCAGTCGTGCCCCACATGGGCATAAGCCATGATGAGAACGCGTGGCGCAATGCAAGTGCAACCACCGCCCTGAACTGTGCCGCGATTGAGCGTCGTGTATTCGCGAATGATGCAATTTTCGCCAATTTCAAGGCGAGTCGGCTCCCCTGCGTACTTGAGGTCTTGCGGAGGCGCCCCAAGAATCGCCCCATCGTAAACATGCGTATTTGCCTTGATGGTCACGCCACCGTAAACGCGCACGCGCGATTCAAGCACCACATTTTCACCGATTTCCGCACCTTCATCGACAACGCACCAGGGGCCGATAACGACAGACTCGTGGACGTTGGCATTCGGATGAACAAAAGCGGATGGATGGAGCATAAGCAATTCGCGCCTACGGCGCAGTTACTAGTTAGTAGTTGGCAGAACTTAGTTGGTAGAACTTAGATTAACAGGCTTAAATTTAGTTTTTAGGCGAGAGACGAGAGACGAGAGACGAGAAAAATTGTAACTTCAAAGCCTTTTCTAAGTTCTAAGTTCTAAGCTCTAACTTCTATTTTCTAAATTAAAACGCATGGGTGGCATTATTCTCGCATGCCTGACCGCGCTGTATGCGCTTCTGTTCCTATTCTTCATAGTAGGACTGTTAAAGACGCATCGCTATAAAGGCCCCAAAGCAACCCCGAGTGTTTCGGTCGTAATCCCGATGAGGAACGAAGAGGAATTTGCCGAACGCACACTCGAAGCGGTCGCCGCCCAGGACTACGTTGGCGAATGGGAAGTGATTTGCGTTGACGACCGCTCTACCGACCGCACGCGCGAGATTCTCGAAAAATTTGCCGCCACGCACCCACGTTTCCGCGTTTTGAGCCTCCCGCAAGACTTACCGCAAATAGCAAGCCCCAAGAAGCGCGCGCTCGAAAGCGCCTTCAAGATTGCCAAAAACGAAGTGCTCTTGACAATGGACGCCGACTGCATCCCGCGCAAGAGCTGGATTACCGCCATGGCTGGGCGATTTGTCGACGGCATCTGCATTGTGCAAGGCCCCAAGCAGAACAACGGTTCGCGTTCAATGCCGCACCTCTACCAGAAACTGGAAACGCTCGGCTACACCGCCATGGAAGCAGCCGGATTCAGCTGGGGACACCCCATCGTAGCAAGCGCCGCCTGCCTTGCCTACAAGAAGGATTTGTTCTTTAAAGTCGGCGGATTCGGAGACCTCATCAACCTCTCGAGTGGCGATGACGACATGCTCATCCACAAGATGATGAAAATCCCAGGAACGAAGGTCTGCTACAATCTCGACAAGGACGCCGTCATCGAGACCGCCCCGGTACACACGTGGAAGCAGCTCTTCAACCAGCGCGCCCGCTGGAGCAGCAACGGCACGAACTACGAAAGCAAAGCCTACATCCTTTTGCTCACGCTCATTTACACGTACTACATCTGGATGTTCGTGAGTCCATGGTGCGCTATATTCCTCGACTTTCCGTGGCAGTGGTGCGTGTTCAGCATTCTGCCCAAGATTGTCGTGGACTTTGTATTCTTGAGCATCGCCTCTTGGAAGCTCAAGTCCAAGCGCCGCATGCTCGCGTTCTTGCCTGTAGAGCTTATCCAGATTCCGATGATCGTGTTCTGCGTCCCCGCAGGAATCACTGGAATGTTTAGGTGGAAATAAAGGCGCCAAAGGCGCCTTAGTTGGCAGAACTTAGCTCGCTTCGCTCCTAGAACTTAGTTATGTTCTTTTAGAGAAAAGAGAGTGTTCTAAGTGAGATTATCGCTTCGCTCTAAGTTCTACTTCTCGCCCAGGCAATTGCTTCTTCGGCGTTCTTGATTTTACCGTCGAGCTGGAGCTCAAAGCTTTGCTTGATAGTTTCGCCCATTTGCTTGCCCGGCTTGAATCCCAGATCCATAAGCATTTTGCCCATGAGGAATGGCTGCGGAGCTGCATTGAGCAAGTCGAGGCTTGCAGCGGCTTGCCAAAGCTTTTCCGGGAATTCAGATTCGCCGGCGGCCGCGTAATACTTACGCGGGGTGGCTTTCACAAGCAGGCACAAGAGCTTTAAGCCACCCAGCTTCACCGCCATGCGGCGAAGCGCCGGCGCATCGTCCACAATTGCAAAATCGAGTCCGCAGTAAGCATCCAAGAGCAGCGGAACGTTCTTCACCAAGTGCGATTCGTTCGTAATGCGCTCGAGAAACTTGAGAGATGTTTTTGGACTCCCGCTGAGGAATGCGGCAAACGCAAATTCCATCACCTGATCGTCCGAAAGCGGTGCGCACTCGGCGTCACCAACAGCTCCACCTGCCGCTTCAGCATTCGCAAAGTTCCTGCGCAAGCTCTCCATGTTATCAAGCATTTCGCCCAAGTCTTCCCAGGAGCCACGCAGTGGCAAAACTTCCGGGAAAAATTCATTCAGCTTGATGTCCAAAAATGCACGCAATCCAAGCGACGGCTTGCCTGGCTTCAACAGCCACTTCTTGAACTCTTCGAACAAGCGCTCAATCGAAAGGTCTTCAAGCGAAAGCGTACGGCAAAGTTCAATCGTCTCGGGCGCAAGCCTAAGCGCAAAGCGGCTTGCAAATTGCACACCGCGCAAAATGCGAAGCGAATCTTCGACAAAGGCAGGTCCCACATGGCGCAAGAGTCCCTTCTTCAAGTCGTCAATGCCGCCGTACGGGTCGCAAAGTGTAAGTTCCGGAAGTTCCATGCCCATCGCATTGATGGTAAAGTCACGGCGGAGTGCCGCTTCCTTGAACGAAAGCTTTTCATCCGTATGCACCACGAAACCGCGATGACCATAGCCAACCTTGCTTTCGGTACGCGGGAACGAGAAATCGAGCGAGAGGCCCTTCATCGCCAAATGGATCACGCCAAACGCCTTACCTACAAGATTCGTACGGCCGTACTTCTTTAAAATCGGAACAAGTTCATCTTGCGTGAGGTCGTAAACTTCGACATCGTAGTCGCGGCAAGTCCTGCCAAGGAGCGCATCGCGCACCCAGCCGCCCACCAGGAAGGCGCGGCCACCGGCATTGCGAATTTCAGTTGCAATAGAAAGCAATCGATTCGGCAAGTCCGGTTCAAACGTCTTGCCTGCAAGAGTCATGATTGTCGGCATTACTTATTTGCCTCAGTAGACTTGTAACGGTCGTAAATGCTAGTCGTCTTTTCTTCGGAAGAATCCTGCAACAAAGTCTGGACAGAAATATCAGCGGCGGAATCACGAGGTGCGAGCCCCTGCGACTTGGCATAGCGTTCGTAAATATCCCCGGACTGTCCGGACTCGTTTTTCTTTTTTGACTCGTCTTCGCGGCAGGTGCGCAGTTCGTTTTCCATGTAAGCACGCTGGTCCGGAGAATACGTCATTGTATTCAGGCGGTATTCGATCTCTTCGCAGACAAGGCCTTGACGCTCGCCAGCACAGCCCATCAAGGACACCACAGCAAAAAATGCGGCAAAAGCAAATAACTTATTCATAACTATCCTCGCAAACGACTAATGAATAATTAGAAGCTTGCCCTTCTTAACCTTGGTGCCGCCACGGATAACATACTGGTAGATACCCGGAGCCACGATTTTCCCGTTATTCATACGGCCATCCCATGCGGCACGGCCACCGGCAATCTGTTCCCCGCTCAGCGACTTCACCAGCTTTCCGCCTCTGTTATAGATAAGGACAACAGCGTCATCGGCGAGATTGACAAACGAAACAAGTGCCTGCAATTTCGGACGGAACGGATTCGGGTAAACCTTGACATCTTCAAGAGCGCCGTCTGTCATGTTCTTTTCCGTTCCGCACAGGTCGTCGCGCTTATAACGGGTAATGCCATTTTCATGGGCAAACCACACAACGCCAAGGACAGTATCCACGGCCACATCCTGAATTTTTTCGCTAAGGAGCCCATGACGACTCGTAAAATGCTGCACGGAGAGCGTATCTGGACTCGTCGATCGAGGAGTCAAGCGGTACGCGCCCTGCGACGTAGTGCCGACCCAGAGATTTCCACGGCTATCCACATCGATACTGGTGTAACTGGCACCGCTTAGACCGTTCGTCGAAAGCGGCGTCTTCAAATCCTTTTCATCTTTGTCCCAGTACTGGATTGCGGAGTTCGTGACCATCCAGACGTTGTCGGTCTTCGGCTCGTAAACCAAATCCAGTGGAGTAGAGGACGGCCCCGAATAGAATTCCTTATAAGTCGTATCCACCCAGGAAATATCCCCGCCTCTTGATTTTGGCACCGGAAAGGTAAACACGTCCAGCCCGCCGCCCGCATCAAGTGAAGCTCCGTCGCGTGTCCCCACATAGACAATCCACTGCTTGCCATCATCACTCAGACGGGCATACATCGGACCGCCAATAGGGCCAGACCCCACATTGCTTGCACAAGACATCGTCGTTGAACTCCCCTTAATATCGATGTAAACCAGGCTATAGCCCTTATTCGATGCAGATGTCGTCAAAAAGCCCATATTGTCCGGTGCAACGGTCGTCGATACGGCAATTGTGAATTCACCAGGCATATTGGAGCCCTCGTAATAGTTGTCCATGCAATAGGAATGGCTATGGTCGCTCAGCGTAAACGTATTGGTCAGCGTTTCAGCCCAGCCACTGTATAAGTAAAAGCCGTAACCCCAGAAATGGTACATCGCCCCACCTGTAGGGAGGACCGACAAAACCTTCAGATTGTGCGCACGCGCATCGGAATTGTTCGCAAACGCAGGGACTCCTGGATCTATAGGAACAGGGTCGCTCCACCTATAGTCATTGGCATCCTTCGAATAATAATAGTATGACAGGCGCCCGTTGTCGGTAGCCGCCAAAACACCGCCCTTCGGGAGAGCCTCGAGTTCATAAACTTGATTTAGAGGAAATGACCTATATGTCGAAATGTCCTTCAGTTTTTCGCCATCGTAGTGGAATATCTTCCTCGCACCGGCCAAAACAGCATTTCCCGACGGTTGCAACGACACCCAGCGGACAATAGACCTGTAAAAATAGCGCGCTACCCTCTTACCATTTTCCTTATAGACTACAGAATCGCGTTCATACAGGACGGAATCCTTAAGAACCTTTCCACGGACACAAACCATCTGGTCAGTATCCGAAAACAGGGAGAACGTATCGAGCGCCACCCGCGTTTCGCCGTCCTTGTCCCAAATTCTCATGCCTTCCGTCGGGAATACCTTTATTTTGCCATCCTTCCAGGCAATGCTCTTGATAGGCTTGTTATCGCTAGAAGCCTTCTGAATCACCGTCCATCCATCCGGATCGTAAAGCGTCACATCGGATTCCAGGTTGTCCCAATCCATTTTGCGCATGTAAAGAGCGCCACCCGCGGCAACAATCAGGGAATCCCCGCGAATATCCATAGCGCTCACGGGATTTGCAGAAATGCTGATATCTGCAAGCCTGTCGATAGTGAGGATGGAGGTCATCGTCTTGATGCTAAAGAACGACAGGCGGTCATCGAAGGCAATCACGAGAACCGGGCCGCAAGCAAGCGCCATACCAGGAATCACATGCGTGTTGCTACCGGCATAGGCACGGCTCTGGACCACCCAGTGGCCACCCGGCATCATCAACGATATAACGCCATTGTCGGTCACTGAAAAGACGCCAGCATCCTTTGAGATAATCACGGCGGCAACCGACTGGTCGCCAAGGCCGTTCGAGGTCGTGTAGAGGTCGTCGGCCGTATTCGCCCTGTAACGGACACCTCCCGCTGTCGCCATAAGCAGCCCCTCGCCATTAGGGACGGCAGCCTTTATGGGGAAAGGGCTTGTAAAGTTAAGCCACACGTCTTGAGCAAAAGACGAAGTAGCCAAAACGAGAATGCAGATGAGATGGAGCAAATTTTTCACAATATAAAATTACGAAATTTTAGAAGCATTTCAACCAGCATATTCAATAATTTCTCGCAAAGAAGCATCGCGCCCCGTAATCACTTGAATCCGGTCCTTGAACGTGGATACTTTTTCTTGCATTTTCTTAAACGCAATATCACGCCGGTGAACGATGCTCCCCCGCGAAAGCCCTGTCAGTTGACTCAGGTCGCGGATGCTTAGCCCGCCCACAATCGAGAGTTCGACAAGCATCTTTTCGAACGGATTCAGCACACTCAGCAGATTCGTAAACATCCCCATGACTGCCTCCGCACAAAGTTCCTCCTTTGGAAACACATTAGTATCGCCCACATTCGCATCGTAAAATGCCATAGATTCGCCCAGACTCGAAAACGGGATTTCACACACCAGCCGCCTTTTACGATAGCCGTTGTAGTGGCAGTTCAAAAGCACAGCCTCAAACCAGGGCAAAAGATGGACCTGATTATTCAGCGACTCCGCTTTTTTGCAAAAACGAAGCGCCACCTCCTGAAACAAGTCGTCCGCCTCGTCCTTTGTGGCACACTTTTTCAAGCACAATTTGTATATTCTGTAGGAATATTTTTTCCAGACAGAGCCCACCCAATTCCGGGGATGGCCGCAAGGGAATTCTGTATATGACATAAATGTTTATACCCAATATTTTCTTCTTCTAGCGAGACTCAATTTATGAAAATTTTTAACAAATTTATGGATTTTGGAAATTTTGCAAACAACCGTTTGCAAAAATCGTCATTTTGCATCCTATTGTTTGCAGCGGCAACCCTTGCGCAAGAGTTCAACATGAACAATATGCCCCCTCCGGAAGCAAGTTTGCAGTATTCTGCAGGGGCTTTGTCAAAGGAATCCAGCGTAACGGTGGACATCACCATCCCGGATAATTGGCACGTGAACGCAAACATCGCTGCCGACGAATTTTTAAAGCCATCGTCCATCGAGATTTCGGCACAGGGAATCCACTTCGGAGAGCCCAAGTGGCCAGAGCCAATCAAGGAATACAGCGAGGCCTTGGACCTCGAAAATCTCGTGTTCAAGGGGCGCTTCCAGATTTTGCTCCCGATTGACAGTATCGAAACCGATTATGACAGCCTCACGACCCAGGCGACGTTCCACTACCAGGCCTGCGACAATTCCATTTGCCTTGCTCCATCGCAAGTGACATTTGGCGTGGGAACTGTGGGCTTTAACAACAAGAGAGCCTCGCGGGATGATGCCGCGGCCCCAGCGACGAAAAGCGCCACGAGTTCTACAGGGAAAGCGGGCAGAAACACAGCCGGAAATGCAGCAGGTAACGCCTCAGGGAATGTTGTCAATGCGCCGAGTGCCGCCGGGAATGCGACAGAAGGCGCTACCGGGACGTTCGTTCTGCTTTTGTCGGCACTGTTCGGTGGCTTAATTCTGAACTTGATGCCGTGTGTGCTTCCAGTGCTTTCGCTAAAGCTTTTCAGCTTGATCAAGCAGTCTCGTGAGAGCCGCCGGCGCCTGCTTATGCTAGGCGCCACGACAACCCTCGGGATACTTGTGAGTTTCTGGACGCTCGCCGGGGTTGTCGCCGCCGTCAAGGCGGGCGGCGGAAACGCAGGCTGGGGCATGCAATTTCAGAGCGCAGGATTCATCGCATTCATGGTCGTGATTCTAAGCGCCTTTGCAATGAGCTTTTTTGGAGTCTTTGAAATCTGGCTCCCCGGAAGCGCCACCACCAAGATGGACAAGGCCGGGCGCAAGCAAGGCTTTTGGGGCGCATTTTTCACAGGCGCACTCCTCGTGCTTTTGAGCACGCCGTGCTCCGCACCGTTTCTCGGCACCGCGATGGGTTTTGCGTTTACCGCATCGGTCCCTGTACTGTTTTTGTTTTTCACCGCAGCAGGTGTTGGGCTTGCGCTCCCCTACATGCTCGTGAGTACGTTTCCGAAAGTCCTGAAAGTTTTTCCGAAACCGGGCGCATGGATGGTCACGCTCCAGAAAATCATGGGCGTGCTATTGCTCGGCACAGTCGTATGGCTCCTGTGGGTCGTGCATGAACAGGCCGGAAACGTGGGCGTCGGCATTTTCGCCGCCATCTCGCTTTTGAGCATCGCCATGAGCTTCGCCATTGGAAACATCGCCCCGCCGGGAGTCGCGTTTTCTCGCGAAGTCATCTCCGTTGGCGGCGCCGTCGTGATTCTCGCCGCCATCTGGTTTGCATTTGCATCGCCAAAGTTCGAAGCTGAAGTCGATGCGATTTTCAAAGCACGCTCTGTACAACTTGTTACCGAAGATGGCTGGTACCGCTACACGCCGGAACTCATCGAAGAATTTGCGAAGTCTGGCCGTACCGTATTCATTGACGCCACCGCCGACTGGTGCCTCACTTGCAAGGCAAACGAAGCGGCCGTCCTCAACCGCGAAGATTTCAAACGCGCCATGGACAGCTTGAACGTTGCCCGCGTCAAGGCAGACTGGACCCGCGAAACACCCGAAGTCACTGCACTTCTCCAGAGCATGGGCAAGTCTGGCGTGCCCGCCTACGCCATCTATCCCGCCGGCGACAAAAGCAAGCAAATCGTACTCCCGGAACTGCTTACGACAAGCGCTATTGTGGAGAAGATTGTAGACGGTAGGAAGTAAGCTTCTTAAATTTATTACAACATCAAATTCAACAATGAGGTTACATGTTTGGGATTATCATAATTTTCATCGTAATCTTCTCAATCTTTCTCTATACGCGCCATAAAAATGAAAATACAGAAACAGAAGAAACCGACATATTTAATTCCTCACAAATAATTGCGCCTGTAGATAAAGGTGAATATGAACTATTCCAACAACAACACAAATATCTTCAGAACATAAACTTAAACGATGTGTTAAATTTCGCACGAACATCAACAGAAAAGAACTGCAAAGATATATTTATCGACTACATAAAGAAAGATGTCGAACAATCGTACTCGAAATCCGAAATTTCTTCAGCTAGCAAAAAACTCTTTACCTTATTTCAACTCTCATTTGATGAAAAAAATTATGAACTAGCCTATAACTCATTACTCACTTACATTTATTTAAGTATCAATGAATTTCTCCGTGACCACAGCAAAAGAATGGAGATTTTCGCATCTTTAAAACTCTACGCCCTCTGGAAAAGAGAAAAACCCGAAATACCATTCAATCAATTTACATACGTTAATCAACTTCAGGAAATCTTAGAAAAAGACGATGAACAATTACGTCTAGATTTCGAAAAAGTTTGGTACAACATAGAGATTCCATTTCATCTATACACCATTGCAGAATGTATTGACATATACTTTTGGGCTAGAGATGGTAAAACTGAAATGCTAAAGAAAATCAATAGCAGCAAGGAAGAAATCTCATTAGGAAATTCTATGGGACGCCTAGAAGAAGGATACTATCACCTAGAGAACGCTCAAAAGTACCATGCTCAGAAAAATTATCCCGATGCAAGACAAGCATTTTTGAAAGCCGATGAATCTTTTAAGCAGGCTAATGCTTCCATAGAACGAAACAATGTTCAAAAACTATTTTGTAACTGTGTAAAAGAAGATCCATCTTTCGACAAAACTCTAAAATGCCTATCTAAAATCATAGCTGATAATCCAAAAATTATGCAATCTGAACTAATCAAGATGGTTGAAGTGCCTCCGCATTCTATTGCAAAGGACGATGCTTCCTCAACTCTTTATTTTGCAGATAAATTTGGCTTAGTCATTCGAACTAAGAAAGGGAGAAGTTACGAACTAACTCTCCCAGAAGTCAATACTGAAGATTAATAGCAAAAAAGGTGGCTTGAGGCCTCCTTTTTTCGCTTTACTGGCGATGCCGGAATAAATCCGGCATGACAACATTAAACGCGCTTTCCTTCGCGCTTGTAGCGTTCGATGCATTCCTGATAAAAGTCGAATGTCTGCTTGGCAATGGTCTTCCAGCTGAACACGTCAATGGCGCGCTTGCGGCTGACTTCGCCCATCTTCTTTGCAAGTTCAGGATTCTCAAGAATTTTGTTAAGCTTATTCGCAAAGTCCGTCTGGAAAGCCTTCGGGTCGGCCGGTTCAAAGTTCGTCTCGGACACAGCCTTGAGCGGCACGAGGTAACCCGTTTCGCCATCGACGATGATTTCCGGAATGCCACCGACAGCAGAGCCAACGACAGGCGTTCCACAGCTCATGGCTTCGAGATTGATAATGCCGAACGGTTCATAAAGCGACGGCGTTGCAAAAACGGTGGCATGGCTGTAGAGCACGCGAAGTTCCGTGTGAGGCACAGCGTCCTGAATCCAAACGACGCCATCGCGCGTCTTCTGGACTTCTTCAATCAGGTGCTTGCATTCGTCGGCAAGTTCCTGCGTGTCGGGAGCCCCTGCGCAAAGCACCACCTGCGCGTTCTTGTCGATCTGCGGGATAGCCTGAATGAGCTGGCTGATGCCCTTCTGGCGCGTAATGCGGCCCACAAAGAGCACGAACGGACGCTTCGGATCCACGCCCCATTTCTTCAAGATTTCTTCGTCGAAAGTCGGCTTGTAAAAGTCCGGGTCGATACCGTTGTAAATCACCTTCACGCGGTCTTCCGGTACTCCGTACAACTTCATTACATCGCGCTTCATGCCCTCGCTCACAGCAATCACGCCGTCCGCCGCTTCGTAAGCGGTGCGTTCAATCCAGCAGCTCATGTTATAGCCGCCGTCACCGAGCTGTTCGGCCTTCCACGGACGGTGCGGTTCGAGCGAATGCGTCGTGAGAATCAGCGGGCACTGCAAAAGGCGACTTGCGACCACGCCGCCAAAATGGCTGTACCATGTATGGCAATGAATCACATCGATATCCTTGAGCGAGGACATCCACTGCAAATTAATATCGAGCGGCTTCAAGATTTTCTTGAAACGTTCGTCTGCCGGATTATGTTCTAGCTTCTGGCTAAAACCAATGGCTCGGATATTGTCTGCATCGTCATTCTGCGCACCAAAGCAACGTGCTTCGATGTGGCAGAGCTTGGAAAGTTCTTGACTGAGGAATTTGACGTGGATACCTGCACCGCCATAGATTTCTGGCGGAAATTCATTAGTAAGGATAGCAGCATTCATAGAACAAACCGTGGTTAGTGGTTAGCAAACAGTGGTTGGGGAAAATACCCGCAAACTGTTTTCATGGATAATTATAAAAAATTGTATATGGAGATGCCCGCTCGGAGGCGGGCATGACAATAATATTTGCGGGCATGACAAGCATAAAACAAACACCTCGACCATGAAGATCGAGGCGCTTGGTGTTTGGAGTGTTTAAGTGATTAGAAGTTCTTGCACTGGGTCTTCCATTTGCCCTGCTTGCCGATGATGTTGCCATCAATATACTTGCCGCTATTACCCACGAAATCCGCCTTGCGGAAGTCTTCACCACCGAGATGCCAACGCATCCAGGCAACTGTTGCAGCCATGCCGTCCCAGGAGCCGGAACCGTGGCCGTAGCCGCCTTCGCTGTTACGCGGACCACCCGTCATTTCAATCAGGCAGGCTGGCGCCTTGACGTCGCGGTTGTTGTAATCGTTCTTGGCGTTATCCTTTTCCATGCCGACTTCACCAAAGAGGATTGCAATCGAGCGATCAGTCGCAACATTCTTTGCACCGGCACCGCCCCAGTCGCCACTATTGTTGAGGAACGCCGTGAGCACGCGCTTATCCTTAATGACAGCCTGTTCAGATTCAAGGCCGCCCATAGAGTGCCCGGAACAACCGACAACATTCATGTTGAGCTTTTCGTAAAGCGGGCTATTGCGGTCCTTGTTCTGCTGATCCATCCAGTCAAGAGCCTTGATTGCCTGGGACGCATTACCCGGAGATTCCTTAAGCGCAATCACCACAAAGCCATGCGATGCAAGCCTGCGAATCATGCCCTCGTAGGCACCCGGTTCAGTACCGCCACCTGGCCCCCATACGACAACACCGTGCTTCTGGTCGTTGGAAAGCTGTTCTGGATAAGCAAGGATGCCTGCGCCATCCCAACCGGTACGCGTCTTGTAGACAACCCTCATCTGATCCTTTTCTTCTTCCTTGCCACTTGCAAGGAAAATTCCCTTCGGCTTCGCCTCTTCGCTTGAACTCGATTCAACCTTTTTTTCTTCGGAGCTGGAGGAGCTTACGGCAGGAGCAGTCTCAGAACTGGAGCTTACGACCGGAGCCTTATCGGAACTGGAAGCCGGGTCCTGCACATCTGCACTGGAAGCCGGATTCTGTGCATCGGCACTAGAAGTGGCAATAGCATCGCTACTAGAGGTCAGAACCGGATTTGTATCCGGACCACATGCATCGGGCAAGCTGGAGGCTACACAAGGGTCTACCCAAGGATCATCCTGAGCCGAGCCCGTGGAGCTGGAAGAGATTTCAGACCCCGCGCCACCCTGGGAATCAGAACTTACACCCGGCTGGATTTCTTCAGCAGAGCTGGACGAAAAACTAGATATATTATTATTGAGTGCCGAAGTGGCGTCTTCGCCGCAATTCAAAAAAGCAAGCGAACTTGCCATGACCACAGCTTTTAAAATTTTCGATTTCATTTTTGTTCTCCTATTTTAACCCATAACCTCTATAGAAGGTATCTTTTAGATTCGTAAAACGCTCGCGTTTACAATAAAGTTCCGTGGATAAAAAATCCAAAGACCCCAGCCTACCACGCAAAAACGCCTCGACCAAATTGATCGAGACGCTTGGTTGTTGGAGTGTGGAAATTATTTCGCTAATAATAAAATACCTGAAAAATTTGCCCCAGACCATAGTTACGAACTACGTTTTATGGACAAAAAATCCAAGCACAAAAAAAAGCCCCAGCGCAAAGGCCAGGGCGATAAAATGTAACCAAAAGATTCCATGAGCGGGACCATGCCCGCGAAAGCTACCTTGGAGCGTAAATGCGGGACATGAATTCGGCGCGGGTCTTTTCGTCCGTCTTGAAACGGCCCAAAAGCTGAGTGGTCACCATGGTTGCACCCGGCTTTTTCACACCGCGCATCGTCATGCACATGTGAGAAGCTTCAAGAACCACGGCAACGCCCTTCGGCTGGAGCACTTTCTGAATGAGTTCCGCAATCTGGCGCGTCATGCGTTCCTGAATCTGCGGGAAGCGGGCATAAAATTCCACCACACGCGGGATTTTCGAAAGACCGACCACGCAATCACCCGGGATATAGGCCACGTGAGCCTTGCCCGTGAACGGCAAAAAGTGGTGTTCGCACATACTCGCAAACTCGATATCCGGCACAATGATCATTTCGTCGTACTTTTCGTGGAAACGCGTCTTGAGGATGTCCTCGGCCTTCATTTCGCCCGTAAGGCTTGTCATGAGCTCGGCGTACATCTTTGCAACACGCTTCGGCGTATCGATAAGGCCTTCACGGTTCGGGTCTTCGCCCATGCCTTCCAGAATCATCCGGAAGCCGTCTTCCATTTTCTTAAAATCCATCATGCGAGCAATTATAAAAAAATATCCAGTGTCGAGCAACCGTAACCGGGTTGAAATTGCATCACGGCTTTTAAATCCAGCAATTGCGCCAGCGAGCAAAAATCACTTTTTTACAAAGTAATAAGAACGTTTGCAAAGTCTTTCGCGTTTTGATTGTTAGACTATATGATACGCTATTTAATGATACACGAACGTATCATTATTAAAATTTCGCTTTAAAAAATAAAAAAAAATGATGTTTTTGCTCAAAAATTCGAGACTTTGTAATATTTTTTTATTGCCTTCAGAAATGTCGCGAAATTAAATTTATAGATGTCGGGGCGCATTGGTGCCAACTGAAAACGAAAGGAAAGTGAACATGAAGCCCATTCTTAATTATTTGGATTATCGTTGCTACATGCGCGATTTCTACGAGGAGCGGAAGAAGTCATCCGCGTTTTCGTGGAGGGAATTCGCCAAGCTAGCCGGATTCGTCTCGCCCACGTACTTGAAACTGGTGTGCGACGGAAAGACAAACTTGAGCAAGCCCGGCATTCAAAAAGTCGCGAAGGCTATGGGTCTCGAGGGATTCGAACGAACCTTCTTTGAAAACCTAGTGCAATTGGGCCATGTGAAAAGCGATGCCGAGAAGAAAACCGTGCTTGCAAAAATCCTGCAGTCGGCCAAGGAGAACAAGATGCACGTCCTGAATGCGGACGGTTTCCGCTTCTGTGAACATCCGGTGTGCCCGATTGTGCGGGAACTTGCCCCGCTGATGCCCGGCGCGCTTCCAAGCGAAATGGCCGCAAAAATCAATTCCGAGGTTACGGCGCTCGATGTCCGCGATACACTCCAGTTCTTGGTAAAGACAGGACTTCTAAAAAAGACGGGCGAGAATTCCTACAAGCAGACTTCGAAAATGGTGAAAATTTCGAAGGACGCCTTGCCCCTGACGGTACGCTCCATGAACCGCGAAATGGGCCGTCTCGGCTTTCTGTCGCTGGACAACACAGAAGTTGACGAACGAAGCGTCTCGGGCCTCACCATGGGCGTCGACGAAATTACCTACCGCCGTATCGAGCGCGAGGTGAACGAGTGTCGCCGCAAGGTAGCCGCCATCGCCGGCGAATGCAAAAAAATTAACCAGGTCTACCGCCTGAATCTGCAACTTTTCCCACTGACGAAGAAAGTCGATGAAACCTAGGGGAATGTATGAAAATGTTGAAAACTTTGAATAGCCTACCGATTGTCGCATCGTTCCTTGCCATCGCATTTTTCGACGCCTGCTCCGAAACCGAAAACCCGCAGGACGCCGGCGTTTGGGAAGACGAACCCGCCATTGCGATTAATGAAAGTTCGTCCAGTTCAGAAAATTCGTCTAGTTCACTTTTGGAAATCAAATCCTCGAGTTCTGTCGTGGAGGAAAGCAGTTCCTCGGTGAAAATGGAGTCATCAAGTTCATACAACGTCGGAATAAACTTTCCGATAAACCACGGATGCGGAATAGCACCCAAAGTCTACACAGACCCACTGGAAACAATGCCCACTGCGAAAGCAGCAAAGATAAAAGCGGGATCCGCCAAGGAGCCCTCGTACGCAGCCATTATGATGAAAGATGAGAAATATGGAGTCCTGAGCGCCTTTGTCGAAAAACGTCTCGAGGTTCTTGAAAAACAAGGAGCAGCACACGATTCCGCTTGGATACAGGCGGCAGAAGAACTGTTGCAAGAACTCGGTCTAGACTCCCTACTTGCCGATCGCCATATGCCGGTATATTATATGGAATATACCTTGTTCTACCTTTACGGAAGTGGCAGCAATCAATTGAAAGCGCATTTGGTCGACGATTTTGCCGACGGCAAGCTTGAACCGAAAAACTACTGCTTCAGTAATAAGCCTTACGATAAATTTGACCAAGTTGCCTTTAATTTCATGCCCATAGGATGCGTATACGATGAACACGAGATTTTGGACCCGGAAGCCATCATCAAGAACATCTGGCGCAAGTGCTCTGGAATGCCGTACTGCAGCGATGCGCTGGTCGGGAAGTTCAATAAAGACAGTTCACTAATTTGCAAAAGTAGCAGGTATTACGCTTATACCATAAATGACGATACCTATACCAATTGGGAAATAGCCTCACCACTGGATGTCGAAACGTCGGGAAACCCCTGCGACGCCGACGGCAAGTTCATCGTGAGCCGCAAGAACCCCGATCGCTCCTATATTTGCACAGCCGATAGTGGATGGGATTCAACAACGACCGTCAAGATCGAAATGAAGCAAATCCCGTGCGATACAGTAGGAGCATTGTTCAAGAGCAAACTGAATCCTGGAGGGGTTTATATTTGTAGGGATACCGTCTGGACCGGGGAATATCTCTGGAATCGAGAATATACCCTAAATGCATGGGACAAGGCGACTCCTTTTGAAGCCGAAGTCGCGGACGTTCCCTGTGAAAAAAATGGGGAAATGATAAAAAGCGTCGTGGCTCCGGATTCATTCCATATTTGTAGGGACGGCATTTGGGGATTAGCCACCCGCTTGGAAAGGGAAACCTACAAGATCCCATGCGACGAAGAGGGCAAACATTTCGAAAGCCAAGAACTCCAATCTATGTATTATGTGTGCCATGAAGGCAAATGGCATCAATTTGACGAAATCACTTGCGAAAATGGCGCAAGGTACTCTACGGCCAATGAAAAGGACAAAAAATACAAGACGAATTATGCCTGCAAAGACGGAAAGTGGTATTCAAGCAAAGACGAATCCTGGGAAATTCCATACGAACTTTATTTCAATCCCAACATTGAATACGGCTCGTTTTCAGATCCGAGAGATGGCCGCACCTATCGTACCATTGGCTACCGAGGAACAACATGGATGGCCGAAAATCTCAAGTATCAAGGAACTCCAGAAACCTTTGAAGTTGACAAAAAATACTGCAAAAGTGACAATTGCAAAAATTCAGGTTACTACTATACCATAAATGCTGCGGAACAAGCCTGCCCGGAGGGATGGAGATTCCCGACAAATAACGAAGTTGCACTTCTAAGTACTCCTGACGACTCAGAAGAAGTTAGTGTGTCCTCGACGCGAAAGTTGTTCAATGCATTGTTCTCACAGATGAATAGCTTGGGCCTTGGCTATGATGGATTGGATAAATATGGACTGAGTTTCACCAAGACCGGCCTATTTAATAGAGAAGTCTATGTGAATAGCGACTATCAGTACTTCTGGATCCAGGATACCGGAGAAAGTGAAATAACGCTAGCGGAAATAACAACCTACGCGATAGACTTGTCTAACAGATTCTACAGTGTCAGGAATGACATCAAGGCTCCCGTCCGCTGCGTCAAGGAATAAAAAAATAAATCCCGCGATTTTTAACCGCGGGATTACCTGTATTAAACAAACACGACTTCGTTGCCTGTGCGAGGAGTTTCCGCGCGGTTCGGAAGTCCCGATTCCGTATCGGCATAGCCAATCGCCACAGAAGCGTAAACGCGTTCATCTTCCTTAAGGCCAAGGCCGCGCAGGTATTCCAAAAGCGTCGGGTCTTCGTTCAGCCACTTGAGCTGATTGATATAGCAACTGCCAAGGTCAAGTTCGTTTGCAGCAAGCATCATGTTTTCGACAGCGCAGGCGACATCGGCCATGTTGTTGCCATATTCTTTTTTATTCGCAACGACGATAAGCACAGGCGCCGTATAGCAGAAAGAATAATTGCCCTTGCGCGAAAGCGTGATAGAATTCTTGAGGCTCTTGTAAAGGTCTTCGCGAAGTTCCATCGCTGCAAATGCGGATTGCACGAGTTCCTTGAGCTTTGCAATCACCGCCGCATCCGAAATCACAAAGAAGTGGTTACTCTGCGCATTGCCGCCAGTAGGTCCAAAGCGCCCTGCTTCGACAATGGTTTGCAATTTTTCAAGTTCAACAGGCTGAGCCTTGAACTTGCGCGTACTGCGGCGTGTCTTGATAGCTTCGAGTGTATTCATATTTTTAAATGTAATATTATTCTTCTGGCTCTTCAATGCCGGACAAATACCATGTGCCACTTGTCGTCGGAGTAAAACGATAAACCATCCCGTCAACATCCACGGTATAAAGCATGGTGCTTACGCGGGTTCCGCCTGCAAAACGGCTCAAGTCTAGCGGGTCCGGCAAAGAAACGCCTTCCCTTTCACGCAATTCAACTTTACCCCACCGAGTTTCGCTACCGGATTTAACGCAACTCCAAAGCGCCGAAGTTTCCTTGTTCCAATGCAAGCCCACATTCGAAAGTGTATCGCAGCTTCCTAGACTATCGCGATACACATAGCTGACAGATGTTACAGTATCAACATCAAACCACATGTTCAACGCAGTGCATCTATAGTATACCCCATCGTACCTTTTTACAGTATTGAGCAACGCCCAGGAACAAATATCACCCGCCTTTTCCGGAGCAGTAAGTTTTTCCTTGTCTACAGAATGCCACTTACCATCCTCGCACATGTAATATTCATCATCGTAAATTTTTTTCAAATAGTTATAGGGAACCACATTTTCACATGTATCCATGTTAATCACAGGAGCATTCGCTTCGGCACTATCGAGCTTACGCCATTTGTACACCACGCTGGAATCACTCCTTTTCAAGCCACTATTTTCGCAAATAAAATAATTCAAACTGTCCTTTGATATCTTTCTCAGTTGTTTTTCAGTGCACGGTTCACCCGCATAGACTGGCCACGGGATTTCGGCCCATACGCTATCGCCAGCAGCGTAATCCGCATAACTACGACATCCATAATAAATTCCAAGGTGTTTCCCCTTTTCATTATCCTTTGCACAATGGCCGATAGAGTATGTCAACGAATCCACCTCAAACCATTTTGTATTAATGCACTGCACATATAAATTATCCAGCTTTTTCGTATCGCCATAACCATTGGTATAGCACCCTCCGAATTTCGCGGTCGCTTTCGCTTCGATATACTTTGCAAAAGCCGCAGAATCTTTCCGGGAAATTTCCTTACCGGCATACTTATCGTTCCAGGCACAATTATCCGATTTGTCGCATTCGCAAATAAACAACGAATCCCTAGCATAAATAGCCACGCCATTCTTGGAACTCCCACAGGAACCATAATAGCTATCTAGCAGTTTATCATGGTGCACATTCTTTTTCCAGATATTCGAATTATTTTCACACAAATATTCATCGCCCTTGAACGAGACAATAGACTTCATATTACGCAGACACAGTCCAAGGGTATCCTCGATAGGATTTTTTAATCTCCATTGCGCATCATATCCGCTATAGCCATTTGGGTCATAATAAAAACATTTTCCATAGAACTTACTAAACTTCTTCTCGATTCTCACAAAATCTTTCGTCGTGAATTTCATTTCATAAATTTGGCTAAAAAAGTCCTTCTGCATATATTTCAAGTCCACAGCAGTATCCCTCGAAACACTCCGGAATACAGTCACGAGTGAATCTTCGTCAGGGACATTTTCAAAAGTCGAAAGCCATGCATCTGCCGCCGTAATAGCCATCGCCGTATCCACAAAGTTCTTCTCGGCATAGTAATCTCGCAACTTCTTAAAATCACTATAGAACAAACTATCCGAAATTTCGTGCCTGCAAATCACATACAAAAGCAAATCGCTAAACCCAAGGCCGTGAGAAGAAATTTCATACGTTTTGATTTGATTTGCATTGAGGCCAAACCGTTTCGACATTTCTTCCAAAACCGTATCTTCGGCATCTGTAAAACTGTAATTTTCCTGCTTTACAAAATGCTCGATACGCGAAGAAGCTAGCGCCATGTAAATATTCTGGCTGATGTTATAGTTGCGGCTATTCGAATTTAGGCGATGGTACTGCGTAAATTCCATCTTGGATTTTTCGTCATACGTAAACTCCGTTACAATTCTCAAAAGCGGATATTCAACATCCTTGGAATCCATGGTGAAACGATTTCCCTTCCAACTCGTAGAATCCTTCGACAACTCGATTGTATCTACAGCATTCAGTTGCCCATCAACAACTTCAATACGGACCATTGAAGGCTTCATCGTTGGCAAAAACTCAACCGCTACACTCACTGACGCCGGTGAATACTGGTATCCGTTTTCGTCCATTCGGGTAACAATTACGCCATCATCGTTATCGGAACAGGCGGCAAAATACAACGCCGCAAACATCGTCAAAACAGCACTTTTAAATTTCATCATTTCCTCCAAAATCATTTATCTTGTTTTTGCCAATAGTAATCGCAACCGGGATCAAATCGTATTTCAGGCACTACAACACCATCTTCATTTTTACACGCATCCGTTGCTTCACAGACAAAAGAAAAACCTTCATGTTCTACGACTTCGCCAAAATGTATATAATAGCATTCTTCCCCATAATATTCTGGAGCCGATATTTCCTTCCATATATTCAGCCACGCCAAGTAATGATCATCATACCGGCTCCCTTCACACGAATAGTAAGCTCCCAAATGTTCTGCTTTATCCCTTGAACAGCCTCCCAGATAATACGTCAGTGAATCAATCCGCACCCATTTACCTAATTGGCACTCGACAAAAACACTATCCAGTAGATATTTTTCGTCCGAAGAGGAATTGTTCGATCGGCAAGTTCCAAATTTTTGCACCCCCCTCGCATTCAAAACGGGCACATACAGCGAGTCACCTTCCCCGATATCCTTATTCACATACTTATCCGACCAAGAGCACTTATCACCTTTACATTCGCAGAAGAACAGTGAATCCTTCATATAAAAAAACTGATTTTTTGTCGCAGAAGAACCGCACTCCCCAAACCTGTATTTCAACAAAGTATCGATTTCGCTTTCGACTTTCCATATATTATCTTTTTCTTTGCACAAGTAATACGCATCGTTATATTCAGCAACGGTAGAAGTCTGCATCAGGCACAAGCCAAGCGAATCCTCAACAGGGTCCACCAATCGATAATAACACGTAGACGACCAACCTTCATTTTCGCAGGGGCAAACAAACTTGCGGCCATAAAACTCACTTTCTTTATTTTCTATTGCCACCTGGTTATTATAACTATTGCATGGCGGCATAGTCATTCCATACATACGTTCAAAAACACGACCATAATTGGCATAGCTGACAAACAAAGTATCTCTCGAGAAGCTCTTGAAAGTAGGCCTGTTATTTTTATCTTTGCCCGGAGCAAAAGTAGAAAGCCACGCATCCGCAGCACGGACAATCATTGAAGAATCGATTTTCCCCGTCTTGGCAAAATATTCATTCAGTTCCTTGTAATCGTCATAAAAAAAGCGATCCGAAATTTCGTGACGGCAGTAAAGGTACGGTTCATACAATTCCCAACGATTAACATAGTTAACATCCCTGAACCGGTATGTATTCCACGCATTAAAATCGGCCTTGAAAATATCCGTCATCTCGGAATACGCCTTTTCTTCGGCTTTAAAGAAATCATAACCCTCTTTCTGCACCAACGTTTCAATGCGCCCCACCGCTAGCGATGCATTGAGATTCAGTTTCAAGTCTTTGTTGGATTCACGCAAATGCACATACTGCGGGAACTCCACCTTCTTTTTCCCGTCCGAAAAGACCGCAACAAGCTTCACGTAAGGATTTTCATAATCACATTCAGAAACCTTAAAGACAAACGCATTCTTAATGGTCGAATCCAGAGCAACCTCGATAGAATCCAGCGAATTCAACATGCTGTCAACACGGATAACCTTTACGGATTCAGGAACCAAGGGAGGAGCGTATTCAATTACACCCTGCAACTCCGTAGGAGAATACCGGAATCCGACATCGTCATACCTCGCCAAGACATGTTCTTCACTTTCAGAACATGATACCAAGCTCAACAAGGCAAACAAAAGCCAGATTGCTCTCATTCTCATCACCTATTACTCCTCTTCATTCTCCACCAATTTCCACGAAACCCGGTAATCGCGACCGAGCCAGGTACAGCTCACGAATACGCTATCGATTTGCCTCACTTCACCATCCAATTTTTCCGAGCACTTGCCAAAAAGTTGGACCGCCCGCGCATTCAACACAGATGCATATAAACTATCATCTTTATTAAACGTACTATCGACATACTTGTCCGTCCAATCGCAACGGCTTAAGCTATCGCATTCACAGACAAACAGAGAATCACTCAAATAGCCCAACTCACCATTGGATATATAATGACCCTTACAATTTCCATACATCTTGTTCAAAATCGTATCGCGATTAGATTCCACGTTCCATACCGCGGAGCCGGACCTGCAGCGGTAATAAGCACCACTACTCACGGCAGCGGAATCCTTACTGTACAGGCACACTCCAACCGAGTCCTCTAGCAATGTCTGCATACGCCAAAAGCCAAGTCCCCTGTCATAAACAAAGGTACGCCCATTAAACGAACTGTACTTGTTTTTCAATTCAAAAAAAACGTCCTTGTATGTTCCAAATCCACTGAACTCGAAAGAAACTCCATACGCATGCTTAAAAAAGTTTTTATCGAATTGCCCTATGTTCACGACAGAATCTCTCGAAAGGCTCCTGTATTGAGTATTCCCATCATCATCGTCATAAGCAACAAATGTAGAAAGCCAGGCATCCGCCGACTTCGCCATCAAGGAGGAATCCGCAAGGCCACTCTTGGCAAAACTTTCTCGGTACTCCTTGAATGTACTATAGAAAACGCTATCCGAAATTTCGTGGCGGCAATAGATGTACATCAAGAGACCATTCAAGTTGGCCTCATTTCCCGCGTATTCATAAACATCGAAACGGTTCGAAAAAATGCTATTCCATACGGTGTTAAAATTTGTTACAAGAGTATAGGCAAACTGCATTTCTATCATCGTCCGAGTCATCGCCGAATCAAATTCGAGCCCCTGCTCCCGCATCAACGTTTCAATACGCCCAGACATCACCGCTTCGGGGAGGTTCAGCTCAATTTCAATATTGGAATCTCTCAAGCGCACATACTGAGCAAATTCCATCTTTGCATTTTTACCCAACGGAAATACCGGCGCAATCTTTACAAACGGATGTTCGTAATCACGATCGTCCACCTTAAAGGCATACTCCCCGTTATAATTCTTTTCAACAGGCACTTCAATAGAATCTACGGGATAAAGTTTTTCGTCAAGACGTACAATCTTGACTTTTTCCGGTTTCATGTTCTTGAGGTAATGGACCGTTCCGCGCATATACGCAGGAGAATATTGATACCCGTCTTTATCGTAGCGGGCGATGACTTCGTCACCGCCATCGACACTAGAACAGGCCACAATGCTCAAAAGAGCAAACAGCAGCGCAAAAGCCGCTTTTTTCATTTTCATTTCTCCCTATTTTCTGCAAATATACAAACTCTATTTAGAACAGAGTATATAAAACAGGCAATCCGGCCTAAAGGCCGGATGAAATGCTGAAAGGCGGAACTATTTAACAAGATGGCGATTCCCGATCATCCCCGTCATCCCCGTCATCCCCGTCAAGCGAGGACAGGCGTCGGGAATGACAATCGTCGAGATGCGCTCGGATTATTTATCCAGCGGAAGCATCAAGATACGGGACTTGCGCTTTTGATTGTAATGTTCACGCTTGGAAGGCGGGAGTTCGTCAACTGTACCATCTTCAAAACCAAGCTGGTAGAACCAATCAAGCGCCTGGGTCGTAAGTAAGAACAACTTCTTGTAGCCCTTCATGCGGCCAAGCGAAATCAGGTGACGCACAATTGCATCGCCAATGCCCGACTTGCGGTAGTTCGCACCGACAGCGATGCCAGCAACTTCGGCCATTCCATTTTCAAACGCATGGAGCGCACCGCAGCCGTGAACGCTATTATCAATGCTATAGACAACGTAATCATCCAGTTTTTCGGAAATAGATTCCTGCGTACGCGGCACAAGGTAACCTTTTGCAATGTAATCCTGCATGATACGGAGGATATCCGGGATGTCTTCGATAGTCGCCGGGCGGATACTGGAGTACTGGTTTGCGTACACCATGGTGCCGTCACCGCGGGCAGAGAATACTTCTTGCAGCACGCTGCCCTGGAATTCACCGCTCAACAAGTGAACACGGTTTGCGCCCGCTTCGCAAGCGTTAATGGCGTTCATCAGGTAATCCATCTGTGCAAAGTCAAGCACATCGGAATTGAGTTCCAGAAGTTCCTTCGCCTGGTCCACGTCCATCGCAGAAATAAGCCCGTTGTCCGTCGGTTCAAGATACTTCGTATTCTTGCCCGTCACAAGACCTTCGAGCTTGATGCCGCTTTCACTTCCGATAAAGAACAACTTCCCGACTTTAAGGTACTTGCAGAGTTCAGTTGCAAGTTCCGTACTCGAAATGTTGTAGGCACGCCCAATCTTATTCCAGCCAATCGGCGGGATGATCGGCACAAATTTCTCGTTCATGAGCTGTTCGAGCAAGTCGCGCTGGATGCGTTCAATACGGCCGGTGCGCATGTAGTCGACACCGTTGATGACGCCCATGCTGCGTGCCAAAATCCAGTTGCCCTGAATGCCGCTAAGCCCGCTCGCCGTGAGGTGGCTCATGATACGCTGAGCCACTCCCAAAGACGCCTGCTCCACAAGCGGGAGCGCCTCTTCGTTCGTGAGTCTCACGCCGTTATGGAATTCCGTTTCAAGGCCCCATGCCTTGAGCTGAGCGTCAATGCTATTTCGCGTGCCCGGCACGATAATTATACGGATGCCCGCCTTATGCAAAAGGGCGATATCGCGCATCAGCACGGGGAACATCGGATGGTCCATCAGGCTATCGTCAATCTTCAGGACAAAAAGCTGCCCCTTGAACCTATCCATGTAGCCAAACACTTCCCGGATGAATCCGGCAACTTCGAAGTGCTGAGAATAAAAATCAGACGCTGTACTCATGCGCTAAAAAGTAGCAAAACAACTAAGGGGCTACAACATCCAACAGCTCCACTTCGAACACCAAAAGCGCGTTCGGCGGAATCGAAGGAGGAGCGCCCGTCTCACCGTAAGCCAAGGCACTCGGAATCCACGCCCTGACCTTTTCGCCAACCTTCATTTCAAGGAGCAGATCCTGCCAGCCTTCGATGACAGAGGTCACAGCAAACTCCATCGGAGCGCCGCGTTTGACACTATTGTCAAATTCAACACCGTTTAGGAGCGAACCGACGTAGTGGACTTTAACCTTGTCGGTCGCCTTGGGCTTAATTCCAGTTCCTTCCTTGAGGATGAGATACTGCACGCCCTTTTTCGTGACCCAGATTCTCGGATCCTGGATGTTCTTTGCAAGGAATGCCGCCTGGTCGCTCAACGACTTGCGTGCAGCCGACGCCTCGTCAATATCCTTTTGTATCTGCATCTGGTTGAGCAAGTCCTGAAGCGCGGCTTCTGACTGGGAATCCGTCATAAGGATTTCGCGAGAGGAATCTAAGACATCGCGCATGGCATCCATAAGGACATCAAGCTTTACGGGCACATTGATATTCGAGACAGCCCTGCCAAAGTCAACGCCAAGCGCATAGCTGTAGCGGTCTACGGCATTGTCCAAAAAGACCTTCTGTTCATGGGATTCGCCAGGTTCTGGCACCGGGTTCAAATCAGGAGCCGATGGGGCAGTTTTCTCTTCAGCAACCGGGGCGATACACGGGCTAACAGCGGGTGCAGGTTTACTGCCACCGCATGCGACAAGAGCTCCCCCAATAAAAATGATCGGCAAACAACGAAAATTTTTCATAAAATCAGATCCGATACTGAATTACGCTCCTTAAAAATACCTTTTTTAGCTAAAAAATGGAAAAAAATGTGTTCTATATCTCTAATTTACTATAAATGTAAAGAAAATCACACACTACCCCTTTAAAAATACTTACTTTTTTGCTATCTTCGCATTGAAAGGAAAATTTACAATGAATAAAAGCTTTAAGTGTTATATAGATTCGGCAACAGCACAAAAAGCGCTATTCGAAGAATCCATTAATAACGTTAAAGACGCCCTTGAAAAAGCTGTAGCGGAATCCACAATACAAGATGACCAGGAAATTCAGCTTATCAGGAAGTCTGAACCTGTCTACTCGACCGGCTGGCTAAAGGGTTCCCTCTCCTATCCGTGGGCAATCGTAAGCGTCATCATACCGTCGATCATCGAAAATCTGTAATTTAAAGTTCATACTTTAACTCCGAAACGCCCGCCCCAAGCGGGCTTTGTTTTTTTAAAGAAAAAACACCTTTGGCGGTTAGCCTATTTTTTTTATTTTTGCAAAAAACGGAGATTTTATGGCAGCACTCATTTTAGACGGCAAGGCTCTTGCCAAGACTACTGAAGAAGAACTCAGCGCCCGCGTGGCAAAGCTCAAGGAAAAGACCGGCAAGACCCCGATTCTTGCGACGATTCTCGTGGGCGACGATCCGGCAAGCGCCACTTACGTCAAGATGAAGGGCAATGCCTGCGCCCGCGTGGGCATGGAAAGCATCCGCGTGGTGATGGACAAGAATACCACGACCGAAGAGCTCCTGGGCAAGATTCAGGAACTCAACGAAAACCCGAACGTGCACGGCATTCTCTTGCAGCACCCGGTTCCGCGCCACATCGATGAACGTGCCGCATTCGAAGCCATCGACGCCCGCAAGGACGTGGACGGCGTGACCTGCCTCGGCTTTGGCCGCATGTCCATGGGCGAGAAGGCTTACGGTTGCGCAACGCCGGCCGGCATTATGCGCCTCCTCAAGGCTTACAACATTCCGCTTTCTGGCAAGCACGCTGTAGTCGTTGGCCGTAGCGCCATCCTCGGAAAGCCGATGGCCATGATGCTCCTCAACGCGAACTGCACCGTCACCATTTGCCACAGCAAGACCGAAAACCTTCCGGAATTCGTGAAGCAGGCAGACATTCTCGTGGGTGCAGTCGGCAAGCCGGAATTCATCAAGAAGTCCTGGATCAAGCCGGGTGCAGTCGTCGTGGACGCAGGTTACCATCCGGGCGGCGTCGGCGATATCGAAAAAGGCCTCGAAGAAGTCGCTTCCGCATACACTCCGGTTCCGGGCGGTGTAGGCCCGATGACCATCAACACCCTCATCTACCAGAGCGTGGAATCCGGAGAATCATTGATTAAATAGGTTTTAGGTATTAGGTTTTAGGAGTTAGGTTAAATTAGCCCGATACCTATGACCTTGCATTCTGTTAATGGTCGGTGATTAATGGTCAAGGTCGTTATTCAAACCTTCGCAAAAGGTGCCCTCGTGGCACTTTTCGCTTTATGCACTTTGTGGCCTGCACAAGCCATCGCCGCATCCGAACTCCACAAGCAGATGGTGCACGACATGAAAAAGTGCGGCAGCACCACCGAAGAAGTTGCATGCGCCATCGAAGGCAAGGACGGCTGGCTCTTTTTGCAAGAAAGCCTGCTGAACGCCACCAAGCGCTGGAACGACAACACGCCACAAATTATCGCGTTTAGGGACTCGCTCGAAGCACGCGGCATCAAGCTCATCGTCGTTCCAGTTCCAGACAAGCTCTTAGTCGTTCCCGAGCAGTATTCCGACAAAGCCAAAAAAGGAATCAAGCTCCCGCAATACAAGAAGTGGGTCGACAAACTCCGCAAAAAAAATGTCACCGTCATTGACGCGCTCGACAAGTTCAAGGAACTTCACAAAACAGGCAGCGATACGCTGATGTTCGAACCGTACGAAAGCCACTGCACAGGCCAAGCAAGGCTCGTGCTTGCAAGCATGGCCGCCGACTCCATCGCGCCGCTCCTCTACGGCATGAACCGCAAGCGTTACCCACTGCACGACACCATTGTCGATGGTACCGGAAACCTCTACGACCTGCTCCACGGCGAAGAAATCGAGTACAAAATCCAGGAACCAAAAGTTGTAGGCACCGACGGCTACAAATACCGTGGATCCAAAAAAGCGCCCATCATCGTCATCGGCGATAGCAACGTGGGGCAGGGAAAATCTTACGGAGCACAAATCGGCGCGTACATTGCGTCACTGACAAGCGTCGAAACGTTTTCCATCAGCAAAGTCGGTGGCGGCAACATCGGACCGCAAATGTTCAAAGGCAAGGGGAGCTTTTTAGAAGGCAAAAAAGCTGTCGTCTGGGTATTCGACGGCCGCGAGCTTTACGGGCATTTCAAAGCGCCGGAATTTTAAAAACCGCTGAGTTTTTTAAATGGATTTTGCTATTCTCTCAGCAATTGATCCAATCTTTTCATATGACAGCGCACGGCAGAGTTTATCTGTAAATTTTCCATATTTACGATAAAGAAAATTAAACGTAAAATAAGAAGCTCTTACACTTTTCGATTCTGGACACCGACGTATTATATTTTTCAGGCTATATATTTGCTTGTATATCCAAAGATAACCTTGATACAGTTCCTGTTTAGTCATTCCTTTCGGTTGATAAACCACATGAGCGGTATTGTAAAGCGAGAGGTCTTCAGTCAAAATTCTTCCTTCAGCTTTCATCCTGTCATAGAGAGCCGTCCCAGGATAAGGAGTCAGAATGTGCGACGTAACCGTTTCAATTTTATTTTTCACAATCCAGTCAAGCGTTGTTCTAAACGTTTCAGGAGAATCTCCGTCTAGCCCGAATACAAAACTTGCATTAATCATTATTCCTTTTTCATGAATCGCCCTAATCGCCTTTTCGTATTCCTGCGTATGGTTCTGCACTTTATGAACACCACGTACAGATTCTGGATTGATGCTTTCAAAACCGATAAATAAACTTTGGCACCCCGATTCTTTCATCAAGTCAAGCATTTCTTCGTCAAAGGCGGTATTGATGGATACCGCTGCTCTCCATTTTAAATGCAAAGGCATGATTTCTTTAAGAAACTGTTTCGTCCATTTCGGGTTTCCCGCAAAATTATCATCGATAAACATGATATGCCTTGAACGAACCGCTTTGATATCAGCCAGAACATCTTTGATATTGCGATTTACATATTGATGCGCTTTTGCGCTGTTATAACAAAAATCACAACGGAAGGGGCAACCACGGCTCGTATGTACAACATGGCAATACAAATATTCACCTTTTTTTAGAAAATCGTATGCTGGCGAAACGATTTGATTCCCTTCGAGCGCCTTTTGGCAACGATAGACTGGCTTTAAATTATTTTCCTGAAAATCCTTGATAATCTGCGGCCACGTTCCCTCAGCAGCTCCGATACAAAGTACATCAAAAACATTTTCCGGAATGGTATCATAAGCTGTAGTTATATGAATCCCTCCGGCAACAACGATACAGCCTTTTTCACGGAAACGCCGAGAAATCTCGATTGCCCGCGGCAAAGTGTCAACCGTGACCGAAATCCCAACAATATCAGGCGTATCGTCATAATGAATTTGTTGAATATTCTCATTTTCTAATTGCACTTGGTGTTCTTTTCGAACAAGATTTACAATCGTAAGCAAACCTAGAGGAGGCGCCATGTGCAACTTGATATCCGTATCCATCGGACGACGGTACATCTTAGGTTGAATCAATTTAATAAACAAACTCTTTTTCATTTACTTTATTATGGCAATTTAAAGTTTTTCCAAGAACTCTTTTGCGTCGCAGGACTCGACGAGGCTTTCGCCGAGCAGTTTCTGCAAGCGTTGCAGGTCATGGCTGCCATCGTGTTCAAAGACGACCACCTTCTTGAAGCGGTCGCGATGGCGCAACAGAAATTCCAGATTGTTGATGTCCGTCTTCGGGAATCCGTAACCGATAAAGTAAATCTCTTCGGCATTTTTCAGGTAGTAATCGGCCTTAGACCAAAGCAAGTTGAAAAGACTCCCGCGCAAGAAAGATTCCTTGGCATGCGCCATCGGAATGAAAATGGGCGTGTCTTCGCAGTAGATGGGGAAACTGCGGTCTTGCGGTTCGACTTCGCAGACATTTTTCAAATCGAGTTCATCGCTTGCACCCTTGACAGGGAACCAGTTGAGCGAGCCATGCAATTTGATAAGGTCTATGGTGCGGTTGGATTTACCGCGTTTTGCCGAGCGGTCAGCAGGGTCAATCTTTACACCATAATCAACAGAAACTTGTTCGCAAAGTTCCTTATCCTTGGCAATTGCAGTTTCAATAAGCGTGTCGTAATTGAACGAGAGCAAAAGCGTTTCGCGGGCACCCGATGCCGAATCGTTTTCGCAAGACTCCAAAAACTTTTTGAGAATCGCCGCAGCGGATTCGTCTAACACGTTGTCGCTACGGATGACACTTGCAATAAAACGCAACAGTTCAAAGCGAAGCGACGCATGGTAAAGGCGTTCACGCTCGCCCGGGAAAATCTGCGCCGAGAGAATAGAAGTCGCCAAAGGCTCAATGCCCAAGTAATCGCTATCGCCGTTGCAAAGCGTCAAAAAGCGCTTGCAGTAATCGCGAAAATGCGGGAACTCGTCCGGGATTCCAAAAGGGATAAGTTCGTTCAAGTCGCGGAGCGTAGGCATCTGCGGCGAAAAAGACTTGCTGAAACCAGAACCAAGTACAAAAATACGGCGATAACAATTCGACTGCATCATACCGTTAATGTATAAAATTAGACGAAAGAACGCTTCGCTCTCAGACGAGAGACTAGAGATTATTTAATAAGATATTTCTTTCGTCTCTCGTCTATAGGACCGCAGGTCCGTTCTCTCATCTAAAAATGCAACCAGCCGGTTTCAAGTGCGGTCACGGGAGTTACTTTCACGTTGCCCTTTTCAGGGCGTTCAAAAGCAAGCCCCGTCAGAAAATTCATCCAGCATTTCGGTTCAAATTTAAAACCGCAAAAATGCGAAAGGCACGGCACAATCCAGGCATCGTGCGTCACGAAGATGTTGAAACGCGAATCGCCTTTTGCAAACATCATCTCGCGCATCTGTTCCGCTCGCTCGTGAAGCGGCCAGAACGCGCCATGTTCACCCGATTCCAGCCACTTGCAGATACCTTCGTAAAAGCCTTCTCGCAACGTCTGCTCATACGCAGGCACATCACGAACAAAGAAATCACCAAGTTCATTGAGCGGCGTGACATTAACCGAGGCGCCCGCACAAGCCCCAAAGCCCGCGAGCTTGCGACCTTCACCAATGCACTTCGCGGTTTCCATACAACGCCCGACCGGGCTCGAAAAGTACACCGCATCGCCAATCGCAGGAATCATTTTCCCAAGCGCTACCGCCTGGCGGCGCCCACAATCCGTAAGCCCCACATGCGCACCAAAGTCCTTATCGTCCGGCGTGATGTGATTGCGTTCGGCATGGCGCAACAGCAGATAAATTTTAGAATTCCAGTCAACCTGGGCAAAAAAGTCAGAAAGTTGTATAAAGTCGTTAGTCATTGGTCGGAAGTGGTTAGTGATTAGTGGTTAGTAAACAGGATTGTAAAAATAAACCTTATCTGCAACAAAAACTGCATAAGGAGATTCCGGCATCCTTCGACCTTGCTCAGGACGGGCTCTAGCCGGAATGACGTAGCGAAATGAGAAAGTAAAAAGGAAATGCCGTTATTATGCTCCTATCGCAGCAGCGAGCGGAACCCACAAAGCGTGTCCGAGCGCAAAACTCAAGATGCCAAGCAAGAATCCGCAGACGATATCCGAAAACCAGTGCACGCCAAAATAAACACGCAAAAGCCCCCACGTGAGCGGCAACAGCATCATGATCCATCCGTACTGCGGCACGCAAAAGAACACCGTGCTCGCCACCGCCAGATTGTTCATCGTATGGCCCGACGGAAAACTGTACTTGTCGAGCGGCGGGACCTCCGCCTTGATTTGCGGATTTGCGGCAAACGGACGCGGACGCTTAGTGCTGAGCTTAACGCCTTCATAAATCAAAAGGCTCATCGCCAGCGAAACAAGCGCCTGCCAAAGAATCGGCAAAAAACTTTCCCAACCAATTTTCCAAATCAAAAACGCAATGAACAAAGCCCAAATATAGCCGTCACCCAGACGCACGTAAAACTTGAGGAACTTCGTCGTCTTCGCTGAGAAATGCCGGTTCGTCCAGTAAACCGAAACGCGATTGTCAAAATCAGAAATCTTCTTGAACATGGATGAGAATTTAGTTTTTTTCGATGATGTAAGTTACTTGGCTGCTTTAGCAAGCGCCGCTATGGCATATTCGCTATACTTCACGCCGCCTTTAGCCGCATTGCGCTTAAGGCCCTCAATAATCCACTTGGGAATCCGAAACGAAGCCATCTGGGTCGCTTCGCGAGCCTTTTTAGCCTTTATCGCCTTGACCGTTTCTTCCCAGGAACCATCGGAGACGATAGTAGAACCATCCTCCAAACCTTTACGCATTTCCTCACCAAAATCGTGATTTTCAAGATATTCCATTTCTTCTTTTGAAATATCAATATCATCCACTACTTTGAATTCCATAATACCTCCTCATCTTCATGAGAACGTCTAACTGTAATAACCGTATAAAGATCCGAGTCAGTGACAACCGACCATAACTTCGAATCAGCTTTCCCGATAATGACAAATCTTCCATTTCTCGATTTTCGGATATATTTTTTCCCTTTCAACAAGGATGAAAGCATTTCAACCGTTATTCCCCGTTCGCTCATTCGCTCGAAAGCGTGTTTCGTTATATTCATAATTTACAATTTGTAATACAATTCGTCAATACATTTAAAAGCCATTTTATTGGCTTTTCTCGAACCGAGTATCATCGGACCTTCTCAAAGAAAGACGGGTCGTTGGTTGATTCCACGATTTTCAATCCAAATGAAAAGAAAGCGATTGTATCACTTCTTCGCAAATATGCGGAAAAATACTATGCCAACGCCGATGCCATCCACATGGATTTCAAGCTGGAGCCTTCTTTTTTGAAGGACGGTATCGGTTTTGACGGGTACTCTTTCGAAATCGGCTGGCATTCCCACGGTAGCGTGATGATCGTGGTGCCTTACAAGGAAATTCTGCCCTATATGGAAACTTGGGCCCGCAGAATATATGGTTTCAATTGACGCATTCGTAATCCGCCTTAGATCCCCCCGCACCAAAATACTATTATTTAGAAAAAAGAACGGGGCAAAATGTCCTATAGACCAAAGACGATCAATTGATTAGATTCTTCGACTTCGTCCTACGGACTCCGCTCAGAATGACACCTCTATCATGTTCTGCCAGCTGAGCCGAAGGCTCCCTAATCACTAACCACTAACCACTGATTACTAAAATGCGCGTACTCGTTCTCAACTGCGGCAGCTCCTCTGTAAAATTTGCTGTCATCGATACAAAGACCCAGGAATCCATCGCTAGCGGCCTCGTCGAAAACATCGGCGTGAACGGCCACACCAAGGCCAAGGGTCCTGAAGGCAAGATTGACTTCAACTTCGACTGCCCCACGCACGCCGAAGCTGTAGACCAGGTCAAGAAATTCCTCGACGCCCAGAAGCTCACCGACACGATTGAAGCCATCGGCCACCGCGTCGTGCATGGCGGCAAGTACATCAAGAGCGAAAAAGTCTCGCAAGAAGTCATCGACTACATCCGCAGCATCACGCTCTTTGCCCCGCTCCACGAACCGGCACACGCTACCGGCATGGAATGCGCAACCAAGTTCTTCCCGGGCCTCCCACAGGTCGCCGTGTTCGATACGGCTTTCCACCAGACCATGCCGCAAAAGGCTTACCTCTACGGTATCCCGTACAAGTTCTATGAAAACGACGGCATCCGCCGTTACGGTGCCCACGGCACAAGCCACCGCTTCGTTACCGCCGAAGCTTGCAAGGTTCTCGGCACCAAGCCCGAAGAAACCTGCCTTATCACAGCTCACCTCGGCAACGGCTCCAGCTGCTCCGCCATCTTGAACGGCCAGTGCGTCGATACCACGATGGGCTTCACCCCGCTCGAAGGCCTTATCATGGGCACCCGTTCCGGCAGCCTCGACCCGGCAATCCTCTTCTACATCGCAAAGAAGTACGGCGATGAATACGGCACCATCGACAAGCTCGACCACCTCGTGAACAAGGAATCCGGCTTGCTCGGCCTCTCCGGCCTCAGCAACGACATGCGCACTCTCACGCAGGCTGCAAGCGAAGGCAACAAGCGCGCCCAAATCGCCCTCGACGTCTTCTGCTACCGCCTCACCCGCGAAATCGGCGGCATCGCCATGGCTCTCCCGCGCATTGACGCCATCGTCTTCACGGGCGGCATCGGCGAAAACAGCTTCTACGTCCGCAAGCAGGCTTTGGACAACTTAAAAATTCTCGGTTACCAAGTTGACGAAGAACGCAACCTCAAGAGCGGCAAGGAATCCAACCACCTCATCACGAAGGATGGCACGCCGAAGGCAATCGTCGTTGCAACAAACGAAGAATTGCTCATCGCTCTCGACACCGAAGCACTTGTCAAGTAACGCAAAGCAGAATAGTGAGCAACAAGTCCCATGCGTTAAGCTGGGACGGTTGCGACCTTTGGACACTTGCGCTTTAGCGCTTAGTGTACATGGCCACCTTTAGGTGGGAGTGAGCGCCAGCCCTGCACATGTTTTGCAGATTCTAGCGCGAACGGTCAGAAAAAGGCTCCGCATCGCGGAGCCTTTGCTTTTTGAATTTAGCTGGATCCTTCGACTTCGAACCTACGGTTCTTCGCTCAGGATGACACATTCAACGGCAGGAGAGTAAAACTGTCTACTTCCTACCGTCTACTGCCTACTACTTAATTGTCCAGGTCTGATTATTGACGCGGAGGATCTTGCGACCCTGAACCTTTGCAGAAGCATTGAGCACTTCAGAGGGGTTCACTGGGAGCTTTGCATTCCAGACCACGCGGCCCTTCATGTCCATAATCTTAGCCGTTCCGCGCTTTGCCATCACAGCATTCTGCCATGTGTTCTTCACCTTTGCAAGCTGCGGCTTAAGGCCTACACCATCTTTGATGATAATGTAAAGCGGAATCGTCACGCTAGACTTGCTCGGGTCAGTCACCTTCACGCCAAGAGCGTACGGTTGGCCATCCTTGAACTTGACACCCTGCACAGCACTTACAGAAAGTTCGGAACCCTTAATCGAAATCGTCATGTACTTGGTCAAGGCCGAAGTCTCATTCGGCGAGAACGTGAGCGAATCACGGTCAACATCAAATACAAGTGTATCCAAGTTCCACTTGACTTTCCAGTCCGACAGCCCGACATAAACCGTGTCGGCATGGCGCAGCACAGGCTTATCGTTTACCGGGGTGATGTTCACCAAGAATTCGAAACTCTTGGAGCCGGACTTCTTGTCCGTTGCGGTCACGACGACGTATGCCTTGCCGCAGGAATCCGGAACCGAATTGATTTCAAGAATACCATTATCCTTGATTTCAACCTTGAGCTTTCCGTCCTTACTCTTAGCGCTGTAAGACAGCGAATCGCCTTCCGGATCCTTGAACCAGGAAGCAACCACAGACTTCGTGTACTTCAAGGCTCTAGCCGTCGAGAAGTCTTCAGTAACAGTCGTATCGAGCGTTTCCGGCTTTACGACTACAGTCGGGAGCAAGTTGCGCTTTCCAACAATAATCGTTACAATAGCGGGCTTCGACTTTGTGCCATTGATGACGCTATAGTAGCCAAAGTAATCAACATCCTCAAAGTTGGCTTCCGGTTTGTATGTAAAGCTGCCGTCCTTATTGAGGGTAAGCGTACCATGAGCAGGCTTCTGGGCAATTTCAGCTTCCATTCCCTTCGTTACACCTTCCGGGTACAAATCATTTGCAAGGACACCCTTCTTGGCATCCACCGTAAGGACACTGTCGTTAAACGTCGTGTACTCGTCCTTTACCGCCTGGGCGACATCCCTCGGCGAAATAAGTTTTACGTAGAGATTGACACCCACGGAATCAGAACCATCCGATGCAAAGAAGAAGATGTTTGCAAGACCTGTAGCACCTGCAACCGGTTTTACAGAAATAAAGTAGTTGTCGGCAGTCACGCTATCGACAGTTGCGATAATCTTTGTACCAACAGCCTTGTATGTAAATGTCTGCGTTCCTTCGGTAACTTCACGATCCTTAAATACGAGAGACTTTGTCGAAATCTTGATTTGCTTGACCGTGTCTTCGTCAAAATCCATATCAAGAGCAAGCGTATCCTTGAGGAATGCGCTATCGGCAATGGCCAACGTCGGCTTTGCGTTAATCGGAAGCACATGGATGACCACAGTAGCCTTGTTACTAATCATTTGGTGGTTCGCCGTTTCCACAAGCACATAGGTCAACGTATCATCGCCACGGAAATCCTTTTCCGGGGTATAGACAAACGAGCCGAGTTCATTGAAGTTCGTCAACAGGCCATGCTTTGTAGAATCAATAGGCACGACAAGGAAATCATCTCCGTCAAGGTCTACGCCAAGTGTTGCAAGTCCACGGACAATCGGAACAATGAGGTCCGTGCCTTCTTCCATCTTGAATTCCGCATCGGCTGCAATCGGCGGGGTATTGGAGTCCTTGATTGGCACAACGAAATTGACGACAACATTCTGGATGTCTGTTTTTCCGTCCGTCGCATAGACTGCGATAATAACAGATGTATCGGCCTTGACACCCGAAGGAACAATCTTGAGCGTGTCCTTTAGAGTAGCCTTGTCAAGCGAAGTCAATACCTTCATCAGCTTTGCGGACATATCGACAACAAAGGTGAGTTTTTCGTTGTCTTCATCTGCAAAGAGGAGGCCAAGAGGAATCTTTAGCGTATCCGTTTCAAGAATCGTATCCAATGAGACAAGCTCTACATTGTACGGAGCAAGCACAACCGTCGGGTGATTTTCTGCCGGCGGATCGTCCGGGCATTCAGGATCTCCGGGGCAAGTCGGTTCGACCGGACCAGGGCCTTCCGCATTATCGGTAATCTTTATAGTAATCTGAGCCTTGACGGACTCCGTTCCGCTCAAAGCCAAAAGGGTCAGAATCAAAGACGTATCCTTGTCAAGATTCTTGGATACATAGACAAGCGTATCGCTCAAAGTCGGAGACCCTGCAGGCTTAACCATCGTCAAGATATTGGATGCAGTCAAGGATGTCGCAAGCGTCACCTCGGCACCTTCTTCTGCAGCAAATATTGTAGACAGAGGAATTTTCAAGGAGTCGGTGTCCTTCATGGTCATGGCCTGAGCCTTGCCATAAGGTTCAAGTACCTTGAGGGTCGTCTTTTCGACAGGAGCTTCGCAATCGCCAAGAGAAATTGCGGCAATTGTAACAACGTTCTTCGCAATATTTTCGGCAAAGCCTTCCTTGTAGCTCATCTGGATTGCGACTTGTTGGGTAAGATCCAAGGCCGTCTGCTGGCCCCAGCCTTCTTCCTGTGCGAAATTATGGAAATCCAGGAACTTCGCCGAGAATTCACTCTGAGCAGGCAGAACCATGCCAAAATAGTTGAAGTCGGTAATCGTGGCTTGCTTCAAATCAAGACGGAAAGGACGATCGGCCTTATAGGTTAAGCAAAGCCCAGAATAGGAGGAAAGGTCTACAGCGACATCTTCCTTGTTTGATTGCTTCCAGACAAGTCCTATGCCTGAAACACTGTATTCACTTGAATTGAGGGCCAGATTCGCAGTAAACTGCTTATATCCTTCATCGGTGTCCGTTAGCACGGCAGTTGCGCCATCGGCCTTAGGCTGAGCATAGTCATACCAATAGGCCGGCTGCATTTGATTGCCCGTTTTCTTGTCAAAACTCCAAACAGTCGTGCCGGCGAAACCCATCGTCACGCCAGCCAACGCCATCACCAAAGACAAAGATAGCGATTTCATTTTTTCAACTCCTCTAGTTAACACCAAGACCCATCAGATTAAATCTATATTATGCAATGAGTTTTGTCACTAGGGGTGCAAAAAAAATCATCCCAAATTGTCAAGGGCTTCGAAGCGCTCGTAGGCCTGTTCGAGCAAAGCCTCGTCATCGGCAATCTTTTTCTGGAGCTCCACGATGAGGGTCGCGTTCGTGTAGACCTCGGGCTTGGAAAGTTCCAGCTGGTAGTCGGCAATTTCCTTTTCAAGCTTTTCGATTTTTTCGGGGAGGGCGGCGTATTCGCGCTCCTCGTTGTAGCTGCGTTTTTTCTTTTTCGCGGGCGCGGGGGACGCGGAGGCGGCGCCGGCGCCAGCATTTGAGCGGGCTTGCTTTTCGGCTTCGCGTTCGGCGGCCAGGCGGGCGGCCTGGGCGGCTTCCTTGTCGCGAATCTTCTTGTTTGCCTCGTAATCGGAGTAACCGCCGACCGCTTCAAAGACGTGGCCCCCCTCTTCGATGGCGAGGATGCCGGTCGCCACGGAGTCAAGGAAGGCACGGTCATGACTGACAGTCAGGACGGTGCCGTTATAGTCGGCCAAAAGTTCCGCCAAGAGGTCGAGGGTTTCCATGTCCAAGTCGTTCGTCGGTTCGTCAAGCACCAGGACATTGCTCGGGTGGCTAAAGAGGCACGCGAGCAAAAGGCGGTTGCGTTCGCCACCGCTAAGCGCACTGATCGGGCCACGGGCACGGTCTGCCGAGAACAAGAAGTCTTGCAAATAACTTAACACATGGCGTTTGACGCCGTTCAAAGTAATGTAAGCCTGACCGTCGCCAATATTTTCAATAAGCGACTTGTCTTCGCGCAAGCGGGTGCGCATCTGGTCGAAATACGCAATATGGAGGTTACTGCCCAAACGCACTTCACCCGATTCCGGCTGGAGTTCGCCCAAAATCAGGCGCAAAAGCGTCGTCTTGCCGGAGCCATTCGGCCCCACAATGCCAATGCGGTCGCCACGGCTGATTTCAGTCGAGAAATCGCTAATGAGCGGGCTCCCATCGTATGAATAGCTCACGTTCTTGAGGCGCGCAACGAGGCGCCCGGAACGGTCGGCTTCCGTAATCTGCATGTTCACATTGCCCGTACGGGAGCGGCGGGCTGCGCGTTCTTCGCGCATTTTAATCAAGGCGCGGACTCGCCCCTCGTTGCGCGTACGGCGTGCCTGGATGCCCTTGCGGATCCATACTTCTTCTTCAGCCAATTTCTTATCGAAAAGCGCATTCGCCTTTTCTTCTTCGGCAAGCGCCTGGTCCCTGAACTGCACAAACTTGTCGTACGGAAAATCCCAGCTACGCACACGGCCACGGTCCAGTTCAAAAATGCGGGTCGCCGTGCGGCGGACAAATGCACGGTCATGGCTCACGAACATCACCGCACAAGAAAGGCGCGTCACAATCCCTTCCAGCCACTGGATGGCGGGAATGTCCAAATGGTTCGTCGGTTCATCGAGCAAAAGCAAGTCCGGATCTTCGGCCACGGCACGTGCGAAAAGCACACGGCGCTTCTGGCCACCGCTCAGGCTATCGTAAGACGCATCCGCATCGATGCCCGTTTTGCCAAGAACCGCCTCGGCAGTCGCATTGTGCGCCCCATCGTCCAAAATCTTTTTCGAAATCACGGAACCGCCGCTCACCACGGACACACGGCCCATCACAATGTCGCGAACAGTTCCATCGAGATGCGCCGGGATTTCCTGAATCATGCGGGAGACTTTAAGCCCCGTCTTCTTTACGATTTCTCCAGAATTCGCTTCCATCTCGCCTGTGAGCACCTTTAAAAGCGTGCTCTTACCCTCGCCATTACGGCCCACAAGGCAAATGCGGTCACCAGCCTCGATATCAAACGAGACATTGTCTAAAAGTGGCGGGCCACCAAAACGGAGCAAAATATTCTGAGCAGACAAAATGGGCATAATCAAACCCTTCTATAATTACTTTTTCCCTTTGAAAAATAGAAATTTATGGTCTAAAAACATTATTTACCAAGACAAGGCAAAATAAAAGACAGAACGTGGAGCCAATCCGCATAACATACTTTTTTTGTTTTACAGGAAAATATCTCGCTCTTGGAGTTTGTAAAAAAAATCTAAATTTGAGCGAAATGCGTTTCTTGACCCAAAAGCTAATGGCTTTAGCAGCCATCGCAACATCCGCCTTTGCTGAAGAGCAAACCGACTCCTTGGACAGTTTCCAACGGTTCTCCGCCGTTCCCGTCCTTGGCTACACCGAAGAAACGAAGTATCAATTTGGCGCCATGGCGATTATCTTCTTCAAGCCCACGTTTGAAGGAGGCAACGCCTCCGAACTCGACCTTTCTTTCTACGGGACATCGCGCAAGCAGTTCACCGGTTCCATCTCACCCAAGTTCTATATCCTGAACGACCGGATTTCCGGCACCGTAGACCTCCACTACGAAGACTGGGTCGGCAACTACTTTGGTCGTAAGAACTCCCCAGACATCGACGATTTCCGCAGGTTCGACCGCCAGACCTTTTATCTGAAGACGCTCGCCCAAACGAACTTTGGAACAAAGCAATGGCTCAGAAACTTTCGCTACGGGCTGTTTCTCGAGTTCAACCGCACCAACATCGAGTTCAACAACTACCACTATCACGGCTCCATCAAAGAACCCGAGAACACCGACGGATGGCGAAACGGCATTGGCTACCACCTCGCAATCGACGCCCGCGACAACACCAACTGGGCCCGACATGGGTACTTAGTCCAATGGGGACATTACTTCTACAACAAGGGAATCGGCAACTACAGCTACACCCACCAGGAACTGGATATCCGCGGATATTCCGAATTTATCTGGAATACATCCATGGCGGTAGGTTTCCTCTGGCAACGCGTAGACGGGGATGCTCCTTTTGACAAACTAGCAGGCTCCGATGGTCTCAAACGTTACCGCGGTGTCGAAAAGAACTTTTTCTATGGAAACCAGGCGCTTTTTTTGCAAGTAGAATTCCGCAAGAAGCTGTTCTGGCGCCTCGCTGGAGACATATTCTTCGAAGGCGGCAAGACAGGCGACTACTTCAGCGACCTTATGCGTAACAAGTGGCACAGGAGCCTAGGCTTCGGGGGCCGGTTCGCCCTCAACAAAAATGAAAACCTCTACGCCCGCTGCGAACTTTCATGGATTGACTTCAAGCACGTCGGCATGACGATGTACGTCCGCGACGCTTTCTAGAGATTAGTTATTAGTCATTGGTCATTAGTTTTTAGGGGATAAAAAAAGCGGACGCAAACCCATGGTCTGCATCCGCCATTTTGAGATAGAATAATCAACGGTTTAAGGATTAATCCTTAACGCTATTCCAGTCCAGCACACCCTTCTTCAAGAGGTAGATGTAGCCGGCTTCGAGAATCAAAAGGAAGCCAAGGAGGATGAACAAGAGTTCCCAGCCGCCAGCGAGGAACTGGATGGTCCAAGGATAGATAAAGGCGACTTCAAGGTCGAACACCAGGAATAGCATTGCCACCATGTAATACTTCACCGGATAGCGTTCGTTTGCCGTGCCGGAGACATGTGCAAGACCGCATTCGTAGGCTGAACCCTTGATAATCGTATGCTTAATCTTGCCCGGATGAAGCACCCAGTTGGCAACAAGAAGAATCGTGGGGATGCAAAGCGCCATAATCACGAGAATCGTCATGGCGAAGGTGGTGTCGAAAATTTCAACATTACTCATAGTGATTCCAAAGATAGTAAAAAACTTTTTGCTACATCAATACATTTTTGTAAACTATATTTGGTAATCATGAAGAAAAAAATTCTGTCTCTAGGTTTTATAGGTGTATCCACCCTATTTTGGGCCTGTGCGGACGACACAAGTCCAGTAGCGCCGCCCCCGACATCGTATATCGAGTCCTCGTCCTCCGTTTTTGTAGGAAATTCCTCCAGTTCCGCACAGCAACAAACGCCTACGTCTTCTTCCTCTGCCACAGCTAAAGACCCGACAATCAAGCACGTAGTCGTCACCGAACCGGCTCCAGGCGTCAACTACCCCGATATATACAACAAGCCCGTATTCTGCTTTACCGAAGGCTGTGAAAAGACGGTCACGCCGCCTTCGTCTTCGTCCAAGGCCCAACCCACCTCTTCTTCGAACGGTGGCGGTATCACCATTGACGCTCCCGAGAACAAGGAGCCCGTTGTGAACGGCATGACGATGACCGACACTCGCGACAACAATACTTACAAACTCATTCAAGTCGGCGGCAAGCTCTGGATGGCGCAAGACCTCAACTATGCAGGCGCCACAAGCGAATGCTTTAACGAACAAGAAGCCAACTGTGCCTCTAACGGCAGACTTTACACGTTCAATTCCGCCCAGAGGGCATGTCCCACCGGTTGGAGAATCCCGACCAGGGAAGAAGCACAAGCTGCACTCGACGACGAGTCCATTCCTTGGAGCTATAGCGGACGCTGCAAGGACGGCGACTGCAACTTCCTTGGCGATATGGGTTTCCACTGGACATCAGGCACTCCACAGGAAACAGACAAGAAGTTCAGCGAAAATGGCGGCAGCAACGGCGCCCTCATCATCGTGGAGAAATCTCCTGAATACATGAAGGACAAGGAAGGCGAAGACGCAAGGTTCTTCCAGGTTGACCAGAAGAACAAGCGTTTCAGCATCCGCTGCGTCCAAGAATAAAAACGAATTTCCTCCTTACAATAAAGACTCCGCGCGAGCGGAGTCTTTTCCGTTTTCCACAAGAACCGCCTCCTCAACTTTACTAAATTCCCTCTTATGCTACGTTCAAAGTACCAGATGCTCACGGATTCACTTTCCGAGAACATTTTCAAGACAAAGACTCAGGCAAACCCCATTATGCTGGTGGTGCTCGCCTATCTCCTGCTCATTGCCATCGGCACTGCGCTATTAAGCATGCCGCAAGCGACAACGCGCTCCGTGAGCCTCATCGAAGCATTTTTCACCTCCATGTCTGCCGTCTGCGTCACCGGGCTTTCCGTCGTCGACATCTCTTCTACATACACAGATATAGGGCACTGGATTCTTGTCGCCCTGATGCAACTTGGCGGGCTTGGCATCATGACCGCATCCACGACGCTCATCCTGCTTGCCGGCATGCACCCGGGCTTTAGCCACCAAACCGTATTCCTTTCAGAATTCACGCAGGAAGGTAGCATTGACGCAGGCCGCATCCTCCGCGCCGTGATCCCCTTTACGTTTGTTCTGGAACTGATTGGCGGCATCGTCTACTTCACGCAGTTCAACACGATGGAACTCTACGACCGCATCTTGTGCTCCACATTCCAGGCGGTGAGTTCTTTCTGCGGCGTAGGCTTTACACTGTTTCCCGATTCGCTCATTAGCTTCCAGTACAACCCGGCCATAAACATCACCACCTGCATCCTCGTGCTTGCGGGCGGCTTTGGATTTTTGGCCATTGCAGAACTGCGCTACCTAATAGATTTCAAGCACAAGGAAGTCCGCCGTCTCTCGTTACACACGCGCATCGCCACCTACGGAACGTTCATCGTCATTGGCGTAAGCACGCTCGTCTTTGCCTTTACCGAATGGAACAACCTCTTTAGCGGGCACACCTTCGGCGAAAATGCGCAGTCCGTCCTTTTCATGACATTCTCAAGCCGCACGGCAGGGCTCAATTCCGTAAACATCCCCGACCTCACGCAAGCATCGCTATTTTTCTTTATCATTATCATGTTCATCGGCGCAAACCCCGGTAGCTGTGGTGGCGGCATCAAGATTACGACGGCAGCAGTCATCGGGCTCCTCGGCATAAACAGGCTCCTCGGCAGGGAAAAGACCCAGGTCATGGGTCGCACCATCCCAAACAGCACCATCGACAAGGCCATTCGAATTTTCGTCGTCGCCATGGTCGTGATTGCAACAGCAACACTCATCCTCCTCTGCACCGAAATCCCCTCCGGCACCGCCTATACAGCAAACGGCACCCCGTTCCTCAAGATTCTGTTTGAAGTCGTGAGTGCGTATGCCACTTGCGGACTTTCCATGGGACTCACCGAAGAACTTTCCACTATCGGAAAAATCGTCATCTGCGGCGTGATGTTCATCGGCCGCATGGGCCCGCTCTTCCTCATTTCCGCGGTCGCAGGCAAGCTCCAAGACACCGCCTATTACGCCGAAGAAGATATAATGGTGGGGTAGCGCGCCCGATCGGGCGCAGTTGGCAGAACTTAGTCGGTAGAACTTAGATAAAACACATCAAAATCCATTTTTTTCACTCTATTTTCCAAATACTAAGTTCTAAGCTCTAAGCTCTAAGTTCTATATTTACCGCATGGCTTCTAGACAATTCGTTATTATCGGTCTTGGAAATTCGGCAAACTACCTTGCCCGTCACTTGACGTCGCTGGGTCATGACATCATGGTCATCGACTCGCATCCCGAAAAAGTCCAGGACTTCGCCAGCATGGTCTCGCAAGCCGTTGTCGCCGACAGTACCCGCAAAAAGCAGCTCGCCTCCATCCCGTCTTTAACCAAGGCGGATAGCGTCATTGTCTGCATCGGTGATAATTTGGAAGCATCCCTCCTCACCATCCTGAACCTGAAAGAACTCGGCGTAAAGCACATCATCGCAAAGTCGAGCAGTGCAGAACACACGAGCATTTTGGAAAAGCTCGGCGTTACGGACATTTTCCACCCGGAACGCGACGCCGCCATAAGCCTCGCCGAACGCTTGAACCGCCCGAACATGGTGGACTTCCTCCCGTTCATGGAAGGCTACTCTATCGTAGAAATCGTCTGTCCCAAGAACTTTGTCGGTAAAACGCTTAAGACTTTGTCGCTCACGCACAAGTACGGCGTGCAGGTGATCGCCATCCGCGACCCGCAGGAGCCGACGCCCAAGATTGGTAACATCGCAGACGTCATCCTGCAAGAAGACGACGTGCTGTTCATCATCGGGCCAAACGAAGCCCTCGACAAACTGAAAGATTAATTTTTTCCGCCCTCACCGACCGTGCACTTGTCGCATAGCCCAAACATATAGAGCGAAGTACCCTGCAAGGTAAAGCCTGCAGGAATCATTTGTGTGCAATCTGGCGGCGCCACAAAGATATCATAGACTTTGCCGCACTTTTTGCACTTGAAATGGCTATGCGGAGAGCAGTCCGCATCGTAGCGCAAGAAACCGTCGCCAAAATCAAGCGAAATCGCGAGATTGTTTTCTAGCAAAAGCTCCAATGTATTGTAGACCGTCGTGCGCGAAAGCGACGGGTATTTTGGCAAAAGCGCCATATAAATTTCATCGACCGTCGGATGCGTCTTGACGCCACGCAGGTATTGATAGACACAGACCCTCTGTAGCGACGGCCTAATGCCATGATCCTTGAGTATGCTTGCCGTTTCTTGCATATCACACCCCTTTTCAAACATTCCAAAAAAACGGCCCGAACGCCTTAAGACGTCCGGAACCGCACCACACTCCATTCTTACTTGAAGTAGCGTCCGAGCAAGCCCTGGAAAGCAGAGCCGTGACGAGCCTCGTCCTTGCACATTTCATGAACGGTATCATGGATGGCATCGTAGCCGAGTTCCTTGGCGCGCTTCGCAAGAGCGAGCTTGCCTTCGGTTGCGCCCGCTTCGGCAGCCACACGGAGTTCCAAGTTCTTCTTGGTATCGGCATAGACAACTTCACCCAAGAGTTCTGCGAACTTGGCGGCGTGTTCCGCTTCTTCAAAAGCGATGCGCTTGTAAGCTTCTGCCACTTCCGGGAATCCTTCACGATCTGCCTGACGGCTCATTGCAAGGTACATACCCACTTCGGTACATTCACCTGCAAAGTTCTCACGGAGGCCCTGTACCACTTCGGCATCCAAGCCCTGAGCGACACCGACCTTGTGTTCGTCTGCCCACACGATCTTGCCAGCAGCAGGCTGTTCGACCTTTTCAAAGAACTTGCTCTTCGGAGCATGGCACTGCGGGCATTCTTCCGGAGCTTCCGGACCCATGTGAACATAACCGCAAACTTTGCAAACCCAGACCTTCATATCTTCTCCTTTTCCGCAATGCGGAATTAAATGAAAAGTTACAAAAAATCGTTTTAATTTTATTCTTATTTTTGTAACGATTACAAATATATAATTATTTCAATAAAAGTCAATAGTTTAAAGAGAAAAAAATTTAATTCTTGCATTTTGCCGAAATTTCATTAAATCGACAGCATAAAAAAACGACCCGTAAGGGTCGATTTAGCATTTTTAGCTTTTTAGGAAATCTTAAAACGCCGCTGCTTCTGGAGCCTTTTCGCGGGTGCGCTTGGCTTCACTTTCCGTTGCAAGCTGACGGTGCGTTACAGAGCCCACTGCATAATAGCGGTTACCCTTCTGGATCACTGCGGTATAAGCATCGAGGGCTTTCACCGAGAACCATTCCTGGTAAAGATTATGCACATTTTCCTTGAGGCTCGAAAGTTCGCTGATAGCCGGAGCGCCAGAGGGTTTGCCATACTTGAGCGTAAACTGGTCAGACATGTAAGCCACGGCTTCAAAAGTCTTGCTCAAGCGGGCCCGTTCGACACGGCCTGTACGAATTTCAAAGGCATAGAACTTATCGTTCTTGTTGAAAATGAAATCGACCTGAACCGGCAGTTCACCGAACATATAAACAGGAATCACCACGCGTTCGCCAATGCCCGTCTGACCGTAAGGTTCGTAACCTTTTTTCATCATTTCTTCAATGACAGTCTCGCGAGTGGAGCCAAAAGGAATGCCCGCAAAATTATTCTGAGACTGCGCTTGCACATGAAGCGAAAGCACAAGAATCAAAAAAGTGATGACAATTCCAAACTTGGACACGATAGACTCCTCTAGATATTGTAAAAGATAGTAAACTTTTTCTAAGTAAGCAAAAATTTTTCATAAAAAAAAGTTTTTTTAGTCCAGAATTTATATTTGGTCACATGTCAAGCACGTTTGGAAAGATATTTTCTGTCACAACATGGGGCGAATCCCATGGTCCTGCTGTCGGAGCCGTCCTCGACGGATGCCCCGCCGGTCTTACAATCACCGAAGAAATGATTCAGGCAGAACTGAATCGCAGGCGCCCGGGCCAGGGGAAACTCACGACTCCCCGTAACGAAAAAGATACGGTGAAAATTCTTTCCGGCGTTTTCGAAGGCAAGACGACTGGCACGCCCATCTCGTTCGTCGTATTTAACGAAGACCAGCACAGCAAGGACTACGCCGACATCGCCAAGTGGTACAGACCGGGGCACGCAGACCTCTGCTACGACCTCAAGTACGGGTTCCGCGATTACCGTGGCGGTGGCAGAAGTTCCGCCCGCGAGACCATCGGTCGCGTCGCCGCAGGCGCCGTCGCAAAAGCGTTTTTGAAAACCGTTGCAGGCACGGAATTCCTCTCGTGGGTTTCTTCCATTGGCACTGTCGATGGAGCCATGCCCGACTTGAATACGCTCTCGCTTGAACAGATTGAGGCCTCCCCCGTCCGCTGCCCGGATGCAGACGCCAGCTCCAAGATGGAACAAGCCATCCTGGAGGCGAAGTCCAAGGGCGATAGCGTCGGCGGAACAGTTGCGCTCCTCGTGAAAAACGTTCCCGCCGCCCTCGGCGAACCGGTGTTCGACAGGCTCGACGCACTCCTTGCACAGGCGATGCTTTCCATACCGGCATGCAAGGGTTTTGAAATCGGCAGTGGCTTTGCCGCAGCCCGCATGCACGGCAGCGAACACAACGACGAAATTTATGTTGAAGGCAACACCTACCACACGCGTACGAACAACGCGGGTGGTAGCCTTGGCGGCATCTCCAATGGTGAGCCGATTTATTGCCGTATGGCGTTCAAGCCGACCGCCACGATTTCGCAGTTGCAAAAGACCGCGGGCCGCGGTTACGAGAATGGTGAACTTGCCGCCAAGGGAAGGCACGATCCTTGCGTTGCTGTCCGCGCTCCCGTGATTGTCGAAAGCATGGCCGCGCTTGTGCTTGCAGACCTCTACCTGCAACAGAAGCGCAATTGCCTTGACTAAGAGCTTATGAAAAGGTGATGCCGGATCGGAGTCCGGCATGACAAGCATCAGCGCATTGGCAATGACTCTCTTAGCAAAACCTTTTCACCTTGTCGCTTCCGCATTCTACCGGCTTGCGTACAAGCTGCACCACAAGCTCTTTTTGCGACCGCAACCGCCTATCCAGGTTCCTGTCATCATCGTCGGGAGCTATTTGGCTGGCGGTGCCGGTAAGACGCCGTTTACCATCTGGTATGCCAAGCTTCTTCAAAGACTAGGCAAACGCATAGCCGTTCTTTGCCACAGCGTCGCATGGGATGAATTTATCATGATGCAGCGGGAATTTGGCAATGACAGATTGCATTCTGCCGAGCCATTTCAAATAAAAGTTTTCTCGACCAAAAACCGCTACAAGACTGCCAAGGAAATTCAGGACAAGTTCGATATCATCCTTTGCGATGACGGATTTGAAGACACGCGTTTCGCAGGCGTCCACTACATTTGCCTCGACTGGCACGAGCCCCCGACCTCTTGGAAAAGCCTTTTGCCGAGCGGTCCATTTCGCAGTCTCAAGCAAGACCACGACGAACGCAAAGTCATCCACATCGATTGCCTTGGCGCAAACGGCATTCCTCCCGACATCCGCTTCTATATCAAATCCATAACAAATTACATTCCCGGAGAGCCATTATCCGCCACAATTGTTTGCGGTCTCGGCACTCCATATCGTTTCATCGAAGACATCAACGCATTCACCAAAACGTCAGAAAATGCATCCAACATCCACATCAAAAAAATAATCATCCGTCCCGACCACGACAAGCATTTTACGCACATAGTCCAAAGCGAACTTTTCTGCGGTAACGACATTATTATTTCTCAAAAAGACGCCTGTCGCCTACCTCAGCAACTTCTTTGTTCTCCTAAAATTCATATTGCCATCCAGGAAACTAAAATTTCTGACAAAATTCTAGAGCTTTTATTAAACATTCCCTCCTAACATTACGTTCCTTGCAAATAATCGACAACCGTTCTCTCTTTTTTATTGTATTTTTAAAAAACAAGAACTAGGGAGAAAAATATGAATTTGCGCCAGCGCTTTGCCGAACTTCTTCAAATCATCACCAAGGACATTCCCGAAAGAGAATACTACGTGCAGTTGGGATTTCTCACTGCGCTGATTCAGGAACCATTCTACCTTTACGGTCGTCCCGGCTGCGGAAGCTCCCTTTTCATCCGCAGGATTTCGAGCGCATTCAAGGACGCAAGGATTTTAAAACTCGGAAAAAAGCAAAGACAGCTTCCAGACAACATCAATGACTTTAACCTGATTATCTTTGACAACTTCACGCCCGGCGACGAAGTCAGCAAAAACAACCTCCAGATTGTCATTCACGATCACGAAAAAAATTCCATCATCATCTCGGGCGACCAAAAGCCGGAATCCGCACTGAGCCGTTCCGAAGTAAGCGACCAGGTGACGCTCACTATTATGCTCCCCGATAGCATTTCTTCTGAGGCTCTTTGCAAGCTACTCCAGCTACACGGCACAGACAGTAACGTCACCGTACCGCCCGCACTCGCCATCAGCGCCGAAGAACAGGCACAGTGGATTCAGGCCATCAGCAAGGTAACACTTTCTCCAAATACGCTCGCTGTCATTGGCAAGGTCGCAGAGACTTGTGAAAAGAACTGCGTCTACGTGCCCATCCGCAGATGGCTAGCCCTCTCGAACATGATTAAGGCAATCGCATTTCTCAACGGACGCACCGAGACAAAACTCATCGACACGTTCTTCCTCGGCACATCCATCTGGGGCCGCAGCGCCTCGAACACCGCCATTTCCGAAAGTTACAAGCAAATTCTCAAAGCGCAGCTTTACAAGAACACGCCGAGTCTCCTCGACACGCCTTACGATGCAGGCGACTTGCTCATGCGCGTAAACCACCTCGTCCACAGTTCGAACAATCTTTACGAAACAAAACCATTCAACGGAGAAAAATGCCTCGCCTACCGCATTACCATCGCAGGCGAATCCGTCCCACTTTACGTCCCGCTCAAATACATCGAGACCGACACCAATTTCAATCCTTACAACGAGCTCCGTCAAATTGAAAAACGCGTTGTCTGCAATTACCACGGCACCTCAAACTGCACCATTTCCATCGATCCGCAAGTGCGCACTAGCGGGCTACGCAGCTCTGTAAACCACGCAAACGCCACATGCGCCAAGTTCGAAGAGTTCGGAACACTCAATACGTACATCTTGAGAGAAAACGCTCCCGAAATCATTGAAGAGAAAAAGGTCCTTCGCGACACGTTAAGCACCGAAATCAAGGAATCCATGGAACGCGAAACAGCGAACCTTGTCGCCCTCCGAAATACGTACAAGCTATTTAACGAATCGAAAGACGACTTGTTCTGTTTCAAGCAGATGTTCTGTGCAGTCCAGGACGACATCAAGAAACAATTTGACAACACGGCAAATATCATCAAGACTATCAAAAAAGCAAGCGACACAATCGCCACGTTACAGAACATCATGCTCAAGACTCCGAATCTGGTCGGGAAAACTCACTAGCTTCCACAAAACAAGCTGAAGTATCCCATTCACTTCACCTCGCCCGCCTCTGGCGGGCTTTCTTATTTTTAAAAAATTATATTAGCATCGTGAACTTAATCCTCCTTTGGGCGGGTATCGCCTTCATTTGGCTACTATGCATCTGCACGACTAAAAAAGGTCGTGCAGTTATACGCATTCTCTGGAGGAGCATCAAGGTAAAACTCGCCATCATCGCTTGTGCATTGAGCATTGCGGCCATCACAACCGCCTACGCCATACACCCCGAAGAGACCCCGCGAGAGACTATCGACGAAAAACTCGAATACCAGAAATACACCACGTCCGCGATTCAAAAGCTTTGCGACCAAGGCGAACTCATTATCGACATGAATTGCGACCTCGACAGCGCCGCTGCAGAACTCGCCTACATTCTCCCCACCATAATCAACAATTACAATCTCGTCGTCACGCGCCCCACCACGCCGATTCTTGAAAAAATCAAGGACACGCTCCAAATCAAGATGATCGGCTACAAGAAATTCAAGAACAGAGGCATTCGTCTCACAAAAGCGCTACAACGCGATCTCGGCATCCGCTACGATATCGAAATCATTTCCGAAGACACGGACCACACGCTGAAAATCACATACAACGGAAAGCGCTGGGACAGCGAACACCTTTGCAACTTGCCCGTGCTTGAAGCATGCCTCCGCGAACGCACGGACCCTGCTGTTCTCATGTCCATCATCCATCATACTTCCGGATTCCAGATGAACTACCAGGGCAAAAACAACACATCTGGGCTACTCGCACTCGATACAGGCAAGGGGCTAGAACAAATTGACATAGGCGCCCGCCGCCTCCACAAAGTCCTCGCAACATCGCCCACGCTCGCCGACGCCATCGCGCAATTTTATCCAGAAACAGAACACCGCAACAGATTCGAGAACTGGCGCAAGGACCCGCAAAAACATTACTGGGTGGGTCAAGTGCTCACCGACATTCAATACTACCGCAGCAACGGGATGACGCTCAAGCCACGCAAACGCGTGGAATAAGCACTTTTATTTTATCGGTTGATCCCAAGGATAATTCACAAGCGAAGAATCCTTTGGACCGACATTTAAAACAACTTCTTTAGGAAACGTTCCATAAACTCCCGAATGTTTCGATGGAGTTAAAGCAAAGTACGTAATTGTATATAACGGGAAAGTCGTCAGCACATCACCTAACACTTGCAAGCCCTGTCCCGAAGTAGAAGGCGGATTCCAGCCACTCAAAGCGCTTCCAGATGATGAAGTGTCTCCTTCTCGATATACATTCACACCGCCATAAATAACACCATTCCTACGGACTTGCAAATAGACATGGTCATCATTCGTCATAGTCTTCACAACGCAATTGTCGCTTGTCGCACAAGCCAATTTACCATCGCAGTAAATAGAATAATCGTCACGACCATCAGCAACACGCACAGCTATAGAAGCGCTCATGCACCCGACAAACAAAAGAGAAAGAATAAGCAACAAACAATATTTCACTTTACGCCCCACTGCATAAACTCACTTTATCTTGCGAGAAACGTAACTGACAATAGGAATAAAGTCGTTCGGCTCATAAGCGATGTGCCCGTAATTCCAAACGAGCTTTCTATCCTTATTTCTTTTTTCGATAATAACAGCCACACCGACTTCTTCTCTAATCAACTTAATTTGCAATAGATAATCGCAATCATCTTTTTTAGGAACAATGGCATAACCATCTATCGTTGCATATTCCTTGACCAGCGCAACAATTCTTTTGGCGTAATCGCTGTGGACACCATGCAACTGCACAGGCAAAATAAAGTATTCTGTCTTCGCCCACAAAGCAGATGCAAACAGCAATGTTATCGCAACAAATCGGAACATGTATCTAATATAACATTTATCCGCACAAACGCCTAACCCACGCACGTGTCATGCCCGACTTGATCGGGCATCTCCCTTCATAACTAATGACCATTGACTACTGACTAATAACCAACCACTAGTCTAACTTGTACTTGTCTTTCGCGGCTTCAAGTTCGGCACTTGCCTTTTCCCAGGCGGCGTAAAGTTCTTCGGTCAGCTTCTTGTTTTCGTCCATATCTTTTGCGATGGACGTAATCGCATTGCCGTCGCCAGATTCCGAAGCGGCCACAAGCTTTGCTTCAAGTTCGCCGCCGAGAGCTTCGGCCTTCGCGATTTCTGCTTCGAGGCGCGCGGTCTCTTTTTCGAGCGGCTTGATGACCTTGCTGCGTTCGGCAATGTAGTCTGCTCGCGCCCTGCGGTCTTCCTTGGTGCGCGGCGTCGAACTCACGGGCTTGTCGTCCGTGACGTCGATATTCGAGACCTTGATGTTTGCGGAGTTCGCGCCGCCCGGCTTCTTTTCAGAAGCCCAGCCAACCTTTTCAAGGAAGTCCGCGTAAGTGCCTTCGAAGATACGGCACTTACCACCGTCGAAGACGATGAGGCGCGTCGCAAAAGCGTGCAGCAGTTCTTCGTCATGCGTCACGACAAGCGCGGTGCCATCGTAATCTTCGAGCGCATCAATCAAGCTCTCGATGCTTTCCATGTCCAAGTGGTTCGTCGGTTCGTCAAGCAAAAGCATGTTGCTTTCGTTCGCCAAAATCTTGCCCAAAAGCACACGGCTGCGTTCACCACCCGAAAGCACCTTGACCTTCTTCATGGCAGTGTCGCCGCTGAACATCATCACACCCGCGAGGCTACGCGCACGGCTCTTCTGCGACACATCCGCAATCGCACTTGCAATTTCTTCTTCGACCGTATTTTCAAGATTCAGACGGTTGATATTCGTCTGTCCAAAGTAATTTATCTTGAGGTTCGGATTGTAATTGATTGTACCCTGGGTCGGTTCAAATTCTTTCGCAATCAAGTTCAAGAGCGTCGTTTTACCACGACCGTTCGGGCCGATAATCGCAATGCGGTCGCCCTTGAACACTTCCATTTCAAGGTCGCTAATCAGCTCCGGACCGTAACCGTTTTCGTTCTTGTACGCAAAATGGAGTCCATGGATTTGCAACATGCGCTTGCCCGGAAATTCCGCATTCTTGAAATTGAAATCCAGGTTGCGTTCGTGCGTGAGACGCTCGCCCGTCGCAAGCTTTGCCGCAGCCTTAATCTTTGACTGCACCATCGCAGCCTTTGCCGCCTTGTAACGGAAACGTTCAATGACACGCTCAAGCTGTTCCTTTTTGCGCTGCTCGTTTTCTTGCGTGCGCATTGCCACTTCTTCTTCTTCGGCAATCGTCTCGCGCAGCTTTTCGACCGAACCCTTGACCTTGCGCATCTTGTGGCGGTGAATCCCCACCGTGTGCGTACAGACCTCGTCCATAAAATGGTGGTCATGCGTAATCAAGAGCACTTCGCCCTTCCACGCGCGCAAAAAGCGGCTGAGCCAACGCATGGAAACAATGTCCAGATAGTTCGTCGGTTCATCGAGCAAAAGCATGTCCGGTTCCGACGCCAAGACCTTCGCCAAATTCAGACGGATCTGGAAACCGCCCGACAAAAGCATCGGGTCTTTCTGCATGCTCTCTTCGTCAAAGCCAAGACCAAAGAGAATCGCCTCGACCTTGTGTTCTTCGAGCCAGCCGTCCTCATTCACCTTGAGCACGCTGCACGCTTCTTCGTGAACCGTCGGGTGCGTGAACTTGATGTGCTGCTGCAAATAGCCAATCGTATAGCCCTTCGGGATGTCGATGTTACCGCCATCAAGACATTCCTGCCCGAGAATCATCTTGAAAAGGGTCGATTTGCCGCAACCGTTGCGACCTACAAGACCGACGCGTTCATGGTCGGCAACAAGCATGCTAGCGCCATCCAAAAGGACCTGCATGCCAAAAGACTTAGATACATTCTGAATTTGAATCACGAAACCAAAGATAGATTTTTAAAAGGGAGAACTTAGAACTTAGATCTTAGAACTTAGTCAATGTGAAGATAATTGCTTTATTTCAGCATTATCACTTTCTCTTGAATTTTTAAAATGGCGGGGAGCATCGGCGTTTGGATTATTCCCGAACGCACCCATCCTTGTTGCAAAACGCTACCATTCAAATCAAACAACGTATAAGCATCGTCACTTTTCACACCTTGCAAGTAAAACCTATTCTTGCCGATTTTCAAAGCTCGGACACCAATCGATTTGATTTTAACCAACGGCAAAAACATTCTTGACGAATCAACTAACGAACAACAATTTGCCATATCAGGTCCTATTAAATAGTAAGCGCCCTCTTCTTCATTATAATACACCAAATCAATATCTTCACAACCAGACACATTCTTCATTTTATCGATTTCTTGAAGTAGGAAAACTTCTAACGAATCACGATTATTTTGAATCACTCCATATTTTTGCAAACGCATAAGTTCAGCAAAAAGAACTTCGCTAAACAGAGCTGTTCCAGGCGTGCCTTCGGCTACAGCACCTGTAGAAACATCCTTACAAATCTGATTTTCCCTTCTCACCTTCAAATAGGCGGCTTCATTTATATCTAAAGAAAAAACAACTGAATAATCCAACGGCGAATTATATTCAATAACATCACCCATTGCAACGCATAAAGCACGATACCTAGATGTTTCAAACTTAGGTAACCCAGCATAAATAGAATCGCATATTTCATCGCCAATTTGCGACACATCGATTTTCAAAGACTTGAAAATTATTTCATTCGTCTTTGGGGATACAGCAAAAGAAATTTCCGCAAACACAGCAATGATAAGCAATAATTTATCCATTCAATCACTCCATTAGCATCCATTAAAAATATTCTCAATAACATATAATAAAAAAAAGCGACCCCCAAGCCAATGGGAGCCGCTCCTAAACTCAATAGAGCGAGATTACTTCCAGTCGAGAACTTCGCGGTTCCAGGAAACCGGAGAACCCGTCATGATCAATTTCTTATCAAAGCCGCTGCCATTGCTCATCTGCTTTGCAATAAAGCCAGACTTGTACATGGTAGCCTTCTTGCCGTCCTTGTTCTTGCCATCATAGACAATGTCAAATCCGACCCATCTGTAAAGAATAAAGCCGAAGAAGTTTCTGCGGTATTCCCAAGAGTCGCTCGTGATGATGAGCTTCTTCACCTTGTAGCCCTTCACGAGAGCCTTGAGTTCCTTTTCAATCTTCGGACCCTTCCAGGTCTGCTTCGGGAGATCAGCCATCTTGACCGGAGTCGGGCCACGCTTGATAGCTTCCTGAACTTCTTCGATCGGAGACTTGCCCACGATTTCCTTGAAGTCAGTCACTTCAACTTCGTAGAACTTTTCCGGGAAAGCAACGCCCTTGTAAACACCCTGATCGATATAGCCGTATCCTTCCGGCACATAGAAAAACTTGCCACCCTTCTTGTAAACGAAAGCCATCGCAAAAGCGTTCTTGTCGTTGTACTTCATGATGGAGCCAAAGCGGTAAGCGCGCACGAATTCGCTTTCACCCTGTTCCTTGTCGGACGGGCCAATCCAGCGGGACTTGAGATTTCTGATGTCGTTGTCCTTCGTGATCATGTAGACTTCAGCCGGCAATTCGCCTTCGAGCATCGTCTTAGTGGTATCGTCGATTTTCTTCGGATCCCAGTCATACACGAGAGCCTTCGGGGTATTCGGGGTCGGGCCATCGACAACGGGCTTGCCAAAGCACTTCACGCACTTTGCAACATGGTCCTTCCAGAAAACAACGTTGCTATCGGCGTCCCTGTAAAGCACGTCGTAGTTCAACACGTCCGGTTCGCGTTCTTCGGCAAGTTCATCCGTGTGGATAAACACCTTGATGATGCCCTTTTCCTTGTTGTCCTTCCAGTGATAGAAAATGCGTTCGAGGTAACGGTTCGAAATATCGGCGCCTACCGGGAGTTCGCTTCTAGCCATCGTCGGCTTGTCAGAAGCAGGGGCCAAAGCGGCATCGGCAGGGACGTCATCCTGAGCATTCGCCATAGAGAAGGCGAAAAGTCCTGCGGCAAGAGTCTTGAGAATCAGTTTCATTCCATTCAACCTTACGGGTTCCAAATGACAAACGACATTCCTGGCGAACCCGCATTTGCCAAGAATGTGAAATTTTTCGAACAATGTAAAAACAAACGAAACATTTGTCAATAAATTATCACAAAATTAATACAAAAAACTTTATTTTTTCAACAATCTTCAACATCTATCAACACCCTTTGTAAATAAAATTCAGGCATAAAGAAAACCCCGCGTGTAACCCGTTAAGTTTCAAAGAGTTACTTTCCGCGAGGCCTATTCTTAAACTGTTGATAAAATGTTTATATATATTTTTTTCTAAGTTCTAACAACTAAGTTCTGCCAACTGCGCCATAGGCGCATTTATTTCTTGCCGTGACGGCGAATGCCCAAAGTAAACGTTTCGTCGACACTCCCAGCCACATTACCATCCGAGAATATCTTGAACTTGAGCTTGGCGATATACACGCCCGTTCCGACCATGCGACCCTTATTGCTATGGCCATCCCACATCAAGAATACGTTACCCGGATTATCCACGCAGTCCGTCCCGAATATAGACTTGTCGTTACATGCCACGGTGCCACTCTTCTTGTTCACAAAGTGCCCAAGGCTCGAGAAGTATTCCACTTCCCACCTGATCTGCACCTTCGAGAGCAGAACTTCTCGCGGTTCGTCCGAATTCAGCAACAGCGACTTGCCCACTTCGCTCAAGTCAAATGTAATCAACTCGCCAGGATACCCCTTCTCGGTCACAACATCCTTGATTTTCTTGGTCACATCGACACGAACCGGAGCCACATCGTCCTTGTACGGCCACGTTTCCGGAGTCCAGTTGGCGGGGTCAATTCCCACAACGCCCGGCGATTCCACGCCAACACGCTGTTCGCCTTCAATACGACGCCAGGGATTGTTCACATGCGGCACGTTTCCATTCAAGTCCGGGAGCACACCCGGAATCAGGCGCACCATGAAACCAACTTCCGGCAAAATCGTAAAGTCCGTTTTCTTGAACATTACGTCATAATAGTTGCTCTTCCGGCTCGGAGAAACCGATATTGCCGAAATCAGCGACGGATCCACCAGCGCTCCGGACTTGTCCTTAAATTCAAGGAATGGTATTCCGTTAAGCACGTCCGCCTGGGCAGCCTCGCTAATATAGACCGTCAACTTGCTTACACCATCCGATATAGGCTTGATTATAGGCTTTTCCAGAAGAATGGCTCCCATGCGGTCTTCAATGGCAAGCCCATCCAAACTAAGCTGCGTCATCTGCCCCGTTTCCTTGTCCATGTACGTGTAATGGTACCTGAAGGACCCCTGATAAACGTCCTTGTTCCCCCCCGTAAATACCATGGGCTGCAAGCTATCCGCAAAGATAGTGAGGCTGTTATCCCGGTCAACCAACGCCATCACGTTCATCACAGAAGCCGTCGTGTGCCAGTCATCGCTTCCAAAAGTCCACGCAATCGTATCCGGAACCGTCTCGCCAAAAGGCTTGTTGAACACGATAGAAATACTGTCGAGCACGCCATCGCCATTGCGGTCAAATGCTTCGCCGCCATTAGCAAACGGCACCGGGGGCTCCTTGAAATGGATGTTTTTCCACGCAATGACATTCGCAACACCGCTTCCAGAAATTTCGAAGCTGGCATTCGTCACCGAAGAATCCCCCACCACGTAGAACTTCGCGACACCGGTGGAATCGGTTATCAGCTTATTCACGCGCTGCTTCTTTTCGTCGAGGAACGTCATCGGGTACGCCGTCTTCAAATCAAGCACCGCAAAACAGTCCTTGCAGAGATTTGCAATGTAGAACACGCCCACCTGCAAAGGAACCGTATCCGGGTAAGCCACGTGGGTCAAAAGCGTATCGTTCGCGGAGCCGTCAAACGGGAGACCGCGCAAGCTAATGCCGGTCGGGTCAAAAACCTTGACAGAATCCGTACCGCTAAATACATCGACAAAGGCAATGTCCGGGAGCGGGTACGCAGGCACCGTAAAGTAGACTTCGCTAGACTGCCCCGGATCGCTAGCCAAGGAGAACTGCAACATGTAGGAACCCGGCGCCAAAGAGCGGTTACGCACAATTGCCACCGTGTCAATCACGAAGCCCGCCATGTTCGCGTCGATATTGATTCCCGCAATCGTACCCGGCAAAAGCTCCATGCCCGTCGAAGGGATTCTATCGTCGTCGCCATACAGCACAAACGAAGACTGCGCAGGCATCGTGTCTATTTTCGAGGTGCTCGACACATCACAGCTGATAGATTCATCCATCAACAGCTGCAAAATCGTGTACTTGATAGTTCCATCCGTCGTCTTTTCTTCAACCGGATAATATGTCTTTTGCGTCTGCAAGTTGATAGACGTACGCATCTTGAAGTTCGAACCCGTTGCATTGCGTTCCGAGAAGAAGATGTGGAACGGGTACTCGCGGCCTTCAACAAGCTTTAAAGACGGATCATTCTGCCCAATCGTATCCAGGTTCACGCCGCCCTCGACAGGGCTATGGCAACCGCCGATATCAACGACAAGGCGATTATTGATAAACACCCAAACGTCATCGTCGCCACGGAATTCAAAGTACTGTCCCTTCACATAGCGGAACTGCGCCGAAACCTTCATCGCAAAGCTGTAGTTGTGGTGGCACCCCTGGATGTTCCAGTCAAATTTCGGGTTCAGCACGGTCTTTGCAGAGTCCAGATACTGCAAGTCGTCAATCGGATAAAAGCCCGGATTGATGGTGTCGTTACAGTCGCCTTCTTCGTTCGTAAAGTCCGCCTGCCAGAATCCTTCTTCATCAAGCGTAAGGCTAATGTCGCGGCAAACGCCATTCTTGTACTCATTGCCCAAAGCATCCTTCGCCACCACCTGCGGGATAAACCACTTCTCGATTTCATGGGCCGCAGAGCACTGCGACCACGGATAAACAAGGGAGTCCACTCGAGCAGGAGCCCCATTCACAAGCGTGTCCTGCACCATGCCCGGCACATGGCCACTACAAGTTTTAAGTTCCGCTAGCTCGCCATTTTGGTTCAAGCCCATAACGGTCGTATAGGCGTTACCGCCGTAAATGCCGCCAAAGTCCACGTCGATGCTGTCATCATGGGATTCACCCGCCCAGTCGAGAACAAGCGCCGAAATCTTGAGAGACGGGCAAATGCCGAGAATTCCCGGATAGCGGGTCGTATCGCTCGGCTCGTAACGCTGTTTCGGATTCGGGTAAACCCAGACCGTATCATGCAACGCCATGAGGGAATCCAGGGAAATCAGGGAATCGAGATTATCAAGTTCAGCAACAATGCCCTTGCCGCCATAACGTTCCATGCCAAAAGTCTGCTTAAAGTAAACGCGCCAGTCCGTTGCATGCTTGTAAACAGTACCGGTATACCAGCCGCAGGTGTCTGCAAGCGGGCCCATCTTGATGACATCGCCAGTCGATTCAATCACCATCGAAGGGGACTGATTTTCCCATGGGCTCTTGAGGCGGATTACCTTGGGCTCCGGCGGATAAAACACGAGGTCCAGCGTTTCCAGCGAAGTGGATGTGTACATCCAAGTCTCGTAAATGCCAGTCGGGAAAAGCTCGCCTGCACGCGGACGAGACGTTTCCGGGAAATATGGATGCTGCGGCCAGTCGTTCTTGCCACGCAGAATCTGTACAAAAGTTCCCTGGGCGTTCCACTGCGAAGACCCAACCACGGAATCCGCAAAATCAATGTGGCGCCAGTACTTGTATTCGCCTTCAGTGCTAAGCCCCGTCGGTTCGTTCAAGATGTTGTTGTCTATCTTGATAAAGAATGTGCTATCGCGGAAAGTCGTATTCGTACGCCACGGATGATAGATGTGCAGCCTGCGAGTCGGATCAAAGCATTCACCCGGCGTACCGATTTCAGCAGAAACCACAGGATTTTCGACTGTTCCGTCCACAAACAGCGTATCCTGAGACTGCATAATTCCCACAAAGTCCACAAAGGAATCCCTGTCGGCAGGCACCGTATACCACGGAGCCTTGTAGCGCATAAAGTACCCCGTCAAAAGCGGGTTTGCGGCAATCATCGAAGGCGTAAGCGCCCCATAGAACCAGCCGCACTTATCCTTATCGCCCTCGCTAAAGCGCATCAGCACGGAATCCGCACCGAAAACCATCTGAGGGAGCACCTTGTTGCCCCACGGGCTCTTGAACCAGACAATCTTCGAACCCGGCGCCATAAACGACTTTTTAAAGGACTTGTCTGTCACGTCCGTATAAAGCCAAATTTCCGTTTCCGTACCAAAGAATGCGGTAATTCTAGTCTTCCCGCCTTCCTTCCACGAGACGCAGTTGTTGTTATTGTAATTGTAGTCGTCCGTGTTGGGGCACGCCTTGAATTCAAAATCCTGCCAGTCCTGGAAATCGGCAACCGTCTTGCCTTCCCAGGTATAGGCATACCAGTCGTTGCCCTCGCTTTTCATCATCGTCTTGGACGCAGCACCAAATCCCGGATTGTAATCCGTGACGCCACCGACAATATGCGGTATTAAATCAGAAGAAGTCGCATCATCGCGGTAAGGAGACTGCAGATGAACAGTCAAGTCTGCCCATGCGGAAGCAGCCAAAAGCAATGGAGCGACAATACCCAAACAACAGTGTTTCATTCAACACCCTCTTAAATTGTCCCACACTTTTCATTTAAAATATATTCAAGGACAATAAATTCACAACAGAATAATGAAAAAAAATGCTTTTTCTGTAAAAAATCCCGGCGCTACGGCCGGGATAAAGTTTTGGGCGCCCTTTGCTACAGGGCAAATAAAGACTCAGGCTACCTGATTTTCTTTGTACCGGTCTCGTATTTCTCGTTTCGGCGGATACCGAACGTGAACGTTTCCTCGCCCTTGCCCATAACTTCCTTGTCCGAGAAAATCTTGAACTTGAATTTTGCGATGTACACGCCCGTACCGACCATACGGCCCTTGTCGCTCATGGCATCCCATTCAAAGAACATGTTGCCCGCATTCTGGATGCAGTCCGTACCGAAAATGGACTTATCGTTGCAGGCGAACTCGCCCTTGATCCAGTTCACGTACTGTCCGAGACTCGAGAAGAATTCAATATCCCAGCTCACCTTGACCTTGCTCAGGATTTCGTCCCTGCTGGCGTTATCGGCCCCCAGCAAAGTCGTCGTCGCATAATCATCCAGCTGGAACTTCACCAATACACCAGGCAGACCCTTCGATTCAATAATTTCCTTAAGGGTGAGGCCCGGGTCCACACGAACAGGAATCACATCGTTTGTATCGCCCGGCCACGGATTTTCCTCGTTGAACATGCCCGGATTTACAGTCACGACCTTCGGACGTTCCGTTTCAAGCGGCTGTTCACCTTCAATTCGTCTCCACGGGTTCAGCTCATGCGGAGTATTGCCATTCTTGTCCGGCAAGACTCCAGGGATAAGGCGAATCTTGAAGCCCACCTCCGGAGCAATCAGTTCCGGGGACTTCTTGAACAGCAAGTCATAATAGTCGCTTTCCGCATTAGGTCCAACACTGAGCAAAGCAAACTTCGACGGATCTACCAGATTATCGTTCTTGTCCTTCAGCTCAACGAAGAGATTATATCCGATGAGGGTCTTGTCGCAAGCCTCGGACAGCTTGATAGTCACCTTGATGGCGTTATCCGAGACAATCTTGAGCATCGGCTTTTCAAGAATGATAGCACCGATTCTGTCCTGAATCTTCGAGAACAGCGTTTCCGATTCCTGCGTCGAGCCAGACGCCTTGTCCAGGTAAATGTAGTGGTAGCGGAAATTACCTTCTACAATATTCTTCGCATCGCCTGTAAAGACAGTGTCAATCAACTTTTCAGCAGTTATGGCGACAGTCGAATCATCCTTGACAAAACCTTCAATATCGTCAAAGGTGGCGTACTCATGCCAATCCTTGCTGCCAAAATTCCAGGCAATCACGTCGAGGTCGTGCTCGGCAAGAGCGCCATATTCAAACGGAACAAAGATACTGTCTGCAATGCCATCACCATTGCGGTCATAAATGCCACCCGTCTTCGCAAGCGGCACTTCAGGATCCTTGAAGCTGATATTATCCCACTTGAGCGAGTTTTCGACACCGCTAATGCCTACAACACTGAACGAAGCCCCACTAATAGCGCCATCGCCCATCACGTAGAAACGGGCTCGGCCAGTTTCATCCGTAACAACAGTATTCTTCTGCTCATCGGCCTCGGTATAGAACACCAAGCGCGGATCGCTAGGCACCAAGTCCAGCACGACATTGCAGTCCGTGCAAATGCTTCCCATGTAAGTCACCATGACTTCAATGTACGACATATCTGGATAGCGCACGTGAGTCATCAGCGTGTCATTCAGGCCAGTGACAATCGTCTCGCCCTTCAAATTCTTGCCCTTCGGGTCGAACTCGACAGGAGCGCCACCGCCATTTCCATTAAACACATCGACAAAGGCGATTTTCGGCTTCGGATATTCAGGAACCGTAAATTCATAGACATCGTTCAAACGCATGTCGCTTTCAAGATAGAAGAACAAATAGTATGTACCCGGCTGCAAAGAGCGCTGCTTCACAATTTCATCGATATCGATAGCGAAGCTCGACTTGTCGTCGTTAATCAGGATACCGCCATAATTGAGACCGACCTTCAGTTCAGCCTCTCCGGAGAAATTGCCGCCGTCGAGATAGAAAACAGACGGAGCATCAGTCGTATCCACCGGAGCAGCAGCCTTCGGGTTGCAGCTAATCGCCTCAGCATCCATCTTCAGCCTAAGGACACCGGTAACCTTGCTCTTCTTCGAATCGTCGATGCTCGTAAGCAAGGTGTTCTGCCTCTGCAAGTTGATTGAGGTACGCATCTTGAAGTTCGAGCCCGTCGCATTGCGTTCGGCATAGAAAATGTGGAACGGATATTCGCGGCCTTCCTTCAACGCCAAGGACGGATCATTCTGCCCAATCGTATCGAGATTAACGGCGCCTTCAATCTTTTCATGCACACCGCCGATATCCACTACGAGCCTGTTATTGACATAAACCCACACGTCGTCGTCACCGCGGAATTCAAAATACTGACCCTTCACATACTTGAAGCTTGCGGAGACCGCCATGGTATAGCCATAGTTGTGCTTGCAAGTGTCATTCTTGCCGTTGGCCTCGCCAGCCCACTTGACCCATCCTTCGACATCCCAGTCAAATTTCGGGTTCGGTATCGTTTGTGCAGAATCGAGATACCTAAAGTCATCCAGCGGGAAAAATCCCGGGCTTACCGGGTCATTGCAGTCACCCGATTCATTCGTGTAGTCGGCATACCAGAACCCTTCGTTGTCAAGCTGGAGTTCAATGTCCTGGCAGCGGGAGTTCGTATATTCCTTGCCACCAACAGTAGCGACAACTTCCGGCACAAACCACTTGTCAATCTCGTGACCTGCAGCGCACTTGCTCCACGGGAAATCTGTAGAATCCACTCGTGCCGGGCGACCATTTACAAGCGTCTGCTTCACCATGCCCGTTACAGTTCCGGCCTGGCAAGAACTATCCTTCCCGACCTTAGTATAGGCATTACCGCCAAACACATGGCCAAAGTCAATATCAATACTGTCGTGATGGCTTTCGCCCGCCCAGTCCAAAAGCATCGCAGAAATCTTCATGCTCGGGCAATCCCCAAGACGGCCAAGAGGATACTTCGATGATACATCCGGACGGCTGTAGCTCTTATTCTTGTCAGAAGGGTAAACCCAAACTGTATCGAGCTTGCTCAAGACAGAATCCAAGTCCACAAGGACTTCCACCTCGCTACCTTCCCTTACAACCCCCTGCATCGAATACCTTTCAAGGCCAAAACTCTGCTTAAAATAGACCTTCCAGTCCGGAGCATGCTTGTAGTAAGTGCCTTCAAACCAACCGCAAGTATCCTTCGAAAAAGCAGACATCCTCACGACATCATTATTTGCGCTGATAACAAACGAAGTCGGCGTATTTTTCCAGGGTGAAAGCAGACGGACGACCTTGCGTTCAAGCGGGGCAAACGAAATATCAAAATCTTCCATCGTGGTGCTTGCAAAGAACCAAGCTTCATAAACACCTGGCGGGAACAAGTCGCTTGCAACCGGGCGATTCTTTTCACTGAAATAGTGAATCTTTATATTTTCATTGAAACTACGGGTCAACTGCACCTTGGCATCTGCAGATTTCCAAGCCACCCTAGAAACAAGGGAATCCGGGAAATTCATGGAAAGCCAGTACTTGTCACCCGTGTCAAATTCCAGCCCAGCCTGCGCAGGCCCGCCAATCAAAGTGTCCCCGTTCAGAATAGAATCACTCCACACACCGTCAATGCTCAAATAAACTGTGCTATCTCGATAGACGCTGTTCGTGCGCCACGGATTATACACATGCAGGGTACGGCTCTTGTCAAAGCATTCGCCAGTCGTCCCCATGCTAGTCCCCACCGAGGGGACCGGTAAAGTACCATCTACATAAACAGTATCCTTCTTCCTATCCAAAAAAGAAGCTAACTCGATAATTGACTTTTTATCTGCTGGAACAGTCAGCCAGGGAGCCTTAAAACGTGTGAATATAGCGGTCTTGAGAATATGCTTTTCAAGCATTGCCGGCGAAATAGCGGCATAGAACCAGCCACACTTTGCCTCGTCATCGGAAAAATGCATCAAAACAGTATCTTGTCCGAAAATCATTTGCGGAAGAGCCTTATTCCCCCATGGACTCTTGAACCACAGAATTTTGGACCCCGGAGCATCAAAAGTCCTCACATAGGTTTCCATGGCTGCATTCGTATAAATCCAGGCTTCGGAACTGCCCTCAAAAAAATCATGAACATTGAATTCCAGCCCATCAGCAAAATCAATGCAAGTGATGCTATTGGTCGTATTCTCAGGACAGCCCAAGATTGTGAAAGTATCCGAGGCCTTGAAGTCGGTCAAGGATTTTTTCCAGGTATACGAAAACCATTTATCGCCTTCCGACTTCATGACCGTAGAGGAAGTCGCGCCAACATCTGGCGCTGCACCGTTAAGAACAAGATGCGGAATTATTTCTGAAGTAGCAGCTGCGCCAAAAGGAGACTGCAAGTGAACAGTCAAGTCAGCAAAAGCCGAGGACGCAAACGCGCCCAAAACACAAAAAGCCAAATACAGGTGTTTCATATAACACTCACCTTATAGTTATTCCACACCCGTAAGTTTAAATTTACATCTTTTTTTTGTAAAAAAAATAAAAATATTAAAAAAAAAAGATTTCTTTTCGGCAAAAATTATGTATAGAAAATCTTATTTCAAAATATCGTGAGAAAAAGCCCCAAAAAAGGGCTAGTGCACACAAAGTAATCTCAGGCAACCGACATAATAGGTTTAGAACAAACTATGAGCATGGGAGATAGTTAGTAGTCTGTAGTCGATAGCTGATAGAACAAATATTAACAACTTCTCGGAAGGGAACGCTCGACCGTAACTGCCCGCCACAGGAGCAAGAGCATGTATGCATGCATACCAGAAACTGAGTGGGAACTCGCGCGGGGACGCACTAGCCCCAGGCCCCAATGGCTATGGGAATTCAGGCCGAAATGCGTATGCTGAGCGGGATGCGCAAGCAATGTATCCAGGACAAGGTAAAGAAGTTACTAGTTGTTAGTTAGTAGTAAGTGGTCATTGATCGCTAGACATTTGTCAAGCCCCGCTTGACGGGGCTTCCCCGTCTAGCATTGCAAAGGGGATTCCCGGTCGGTGCCGGGAATGACAGGCGCGGCGGTGCCGCGGGATTCGCGGGGGATATAAACGCGCGGCGGGCAAAGAAAAAGCCCCGCCCGACGTGCTGCGTCAGGCGGGGCGTGAATCCAGCGGCGACCTACTCTCCC
>NZ_DGUZ01000016.1 GCF_002394865.1 Fibrobacter sp. UBA4297
CAACTACGGGTTCTAAGCGTTTCCTTAATATTGAAATGCAGAAGGCAGACCACAGTTTCTTTATCGACCGAACCATATTGTACAAAGCGTTCTTGATTATAAAAGGCAAGCATGAAATGGATAAATCAGAAGAATTCAAAACGCTCACAAAAGAAGAAAAGGAATACCGGCGTTATGAAATTCCCGAAACAATATCCATTTGGATTTGTGATTTTGAATTGCCGTACTGCATGGGAAAATACATTGATGAATGGGCTATTTATAGCAAGGAAGTGTTAGATGGAGGAATCATCGAGACGTTATTCCCCAAAAATAAGTATATTATTGTATGTCTGCCGAAATTCAATAAGACCGCAGACGAGGTGAAAAATCCTGTTGATGCTTGGCTCTATGTGCTCAAACACGCGCATGAGGGCGAACCGCTTCCTGACTTTGGGAATGGAATCGTCAACGACGCCTTGAACCGCATCAAAATTGAAAACTTGGACAAAACCACTCTGAACGAACTGGAGCGAGAAATGATTGCAAAAGAAGAAATAGAATGTCGTTTGGCTGGTGCCAAGATTGAGACTCGATTTGAAATGGTCGATGCGATGCTTGCTAACGATATTCCTATTGAAAAAATCGCTATTATTTCCGGTATTCCTTTGGACGAAATCAAAAAGCGCAGAACGCAGCGCTGATGTTCAGTCCGGAAAGTGACTAGATTTCGCTCTTTTATTTTTCGTTGCAGAGCGGGCGCGCAATTTTGGGGGCTTTGCGGGCCAATTGCTCGATCGTAATTCCCGTGAAGTAGTCCTTGATGATTTTGGCCAAGTCCTTCCACATCGGGAGTGTCGGGCAAATATCTGCGCGGTCGCAACCGCTCTTGCCGTCGGTGACGCATTCTACCGGGCTAATGGATGTCTCAATGACACTCAGGATTTCCCAAACCGTGAGCTCAGCCGCTGGCTTTGCTAGCTTGTAGCCGCCGCCCTTGCCGCGTGCGCCTTCGAGCACATTGTTCTTTACGAGGACTCCAAGAATCGCTTCGAGATATTTTTCGGAAAGTCCCTGACGTTCCGCCAGGTTGTGCAGTGGGTGGAATTCGGCTTCGCCGTTTTCTGCCATATCAATAATAACGCGAATAGCGTATCGACCTTTCGTAGATACTCTCATGATTCATGACTCCTTTAGACTACAATATAATTATAATTACAAAAATTGTAAAATTTTTCCTACAATTTTAGTTGGCTTTTTTTGTGCCCTGTAAGACCCTTTACATATTTTTTTACTATCAGTCGTCAAAAAAAATTTCTATATTGCCTCGCATTATGGCAAAGATTCTCTTTAAAAAACAGTTATCTCCCGCGGTATTCCAATTCCGCGTCCACGCCCCGCTGATCGCGCAAGAACGTAAGGCAGGACAGTTTATCATCCTCCAGACGAACAAGGACAACGGTGAACGCGTTCCGCTCACTATTGCTGACGCCGATACGAATGAAGGTTCTATCACCCTCATTTTCCAGACGGTTGGCAAGACGACGACTGAACTCTCCAAGTTCGAAGTCGGTGACGATATCCCGGTTTTGGTTGGCCCGCTCGGTTCTCCGACCCATATCGACAACTTTGGCCACGTGGTCTGCGTTTGCGGTGGTGTCGGTATTGCCCCGATGCACCCGATTGTCCAGGCTCTCAAGGCTGCTGGCAACAAGGTAACGATTATCATGGGTGCTCGTAACGAAAGCCTCTTCCTCATGAAGGAAGAAATGACGGCTCTCGCTGACAACATCATTTTCATGACCGACGACGGTTCTTATGGCCGCAAGGGTCTCGTGACTGAACCGCTCAAGGAACTCTGCGAAGACACCAAGGGCAAGCCGGACATGGTCATCGCTATCGGTCCTCCGATCATGATGAAGTTCTGCGCCCTCACCACTAAGCCGTATGGTGTGAAGACTGTCGTTAGCCTCAACAGCATCATGGTCGATGGTACTGGCATGTGCGGTGGTTGCCGCGTCACTATCGGTGGCAAGACGAAGTTCGTCTGCGTCGATGGTCCGGAATTCGACGGCCACGAAGTCGACTGGAACAACATGCTCCAGCGTATGGGTGCATTCAAGCCCCAGGAACAGGAAGCTTTGCATCGCTTCGGTGCAAATGACGGCCACAAGTGCAATATCGACAAGATGGCAGATGCCAAGGCTAAGGAGAGCAAATAATGTCTGAACATATGACTCGCGAACAGTTGGACGCCGCCGCCAAGGTGGAACTTGAAAAGATTAATGCCCTTCCGAAGCCCTTGAAGCCGAAGGACAAGACTGCAATCCCGGCCCAGCCGATGCCGCAGCTCGAACCCTCCTACCGCGCACGCGTGATGGAAGAAGTGGCTCAGGGTTATACCGAAGCTCAGGCTATTGTCGAAGCTAACCGCTGCCTTGCTTGTAAGAATCAGCCCTGCGTCGAAAGCTGCCCGGTGCACATCGACATTCCGGCCTTCATCGCAAAGATTGCCGAAGGCGACTTCAAGGCTGCTATTGCAAAGATTAAGGAAACGAGCTTGCTCCCGGCTATCTGCGGTCGTGTTTGCCCGCAGGAACGCCAGTGCCAGATGAACTGCACGATGGGCAAGATGCACAAGGACGTGAACCAGGCTGTCGCAATCGGTCGTTTGGAACGCTTTGCTGCTGACTATGAACGCAACAACGGTGGTGCTACGGTTCCGGCCGTTAAGCCTGCTACTGGCAAGAAGGTGGCTGTGATCGGTTCCGGTCCTGCCGGCTTGGTCGTCGCTGCTGACGTCCGCCGCGAAGGCCACGACGTGACCATTTTCGAAGCTTTCCACAAGCTCGGTGGCGTGGTCCGCTATGGTATTCCTGAATTCCGTCTTCCGAAGAAGATTGTGGACAAGGAAATTGAATCCCTCGCCGCTATGGGCGTGAAGTTCGAAACGAACTTTGTCATTGGCCGTACCCGCAAGCTCAAGGACCTCATCGAAAAGGATGGCTTTGACGCTGTGTTCGTCGGTACCGGTGCTGGTCTTCCGTTGTTCATGAACATCGAAGGTGAAAACCTCGTCGGTGTGTTCGCTGCTAACGAATACCTCACCCGCGCAAACCTCATGCGCGCCTACGACAAAGAACATGCCGATACCCCGATGTGGCCGGGCAAGAACGTTGTCGTCCTCGGTGGTGGTAACGTCGCTATGGACGCTGCCCGTATGGCACTCCGCCTCGGTGCAGAAAAGGTCCGCATCATTTACCGCCGCAGCATGAACGAACTTCCGGCCCGTAAGGAAGAAGTTCTCCACGCTCAGGAAGAAGGTGTCGAATTCTGCGTCTTGCAGAACCCGGCCAAGATTCTTGGCGATGAAGCCGGTCACGTCCGTGGCATGCTCGTCGACAAGTACGAACTCGGCGAACCCGACGAAAAGGGCCGTCCGCGTCCGGTCAAGATCGAAGGCGCAAGCTTCGAAATTGAATGCGACACTGTGCTCGTTGCAATCGGTAACGGTTCCAACCCGCTTATCAGCAACACCACTCCGGAACTCTCTGTCGACAAGAAGGGTCACATCCTTCTCGAAGATGCAACCGCCAACAAGACTTTCATGGAAAAGGTCTACGCAGGTGGCGACATCGTGCTCGGCGCTGCAACCGTGATCCTCGCCATGGGCGAAGGTCGCAGAGCCGCAGCAGGCATCAACGAGTTCTTGAAGAAGTAATTCTTGCTTGGACTGTCATTCCGGCCTACCTGTCCTCGCTTGACGGGGACGTGCCGGAATCACCTTACGCACTTTAAAAAGAGGATGGCTTCGGCCATCCTTTTTTGCTTTCGTTCCTTTTTGTCGTATTCTATTCACTTGAGAAAAAAATGAAAGAAAATGACGGAAAAATTGAAGAAAAAGAAAAAATATGGGGGCTTTTGTTCTTTTAAAAAAATCTCTTTTCTGTTAATTTTATTTATAGAAAAACAAAGAGGTTAATTATGATGAAAAAAATGCTTATTCCCCTTGTAGGGCTTGCGATGGGTTTTGCCCTTTTTGCCGCCTGCTCCAATGACTCTGATTCCAATAATTTGCAGGTGAGTGGCCCTAGTGTTTCGACAGTGGCTAAACTAGATTCGGTCTCTTATGTTGCAAGTCAGGAATCGTGTGGTGGTAGTGCAGGCGCATTAAAAAAGTCTATGTCTGTAACTGATTCCGCCCATATGTATATGAATGAAGATGGCTCTGCTATATTGAAAGAAAGAATGGTGACTATTTGTAGGTGGGATGGAAAAATAACAAATATATCTCTTGAAAAGTTGGAAGATACCTTGCTGGTTTCCATAGACTACTATGAATATCCCCAAGATACTATTATTTATTTAACAGATTCGACAAAACATGTTGTTGGTCAAGAAGTGTTTAAATGTGGAGCCTGTTATGCCGATTATGAAATAGATGTTCCTACAGAATATGTTGGTGCGAAATATGTTAGTATAAATCGCTATGCCAATCTTTATCCCATAGCCTATGCCAAAGAGTGACTGATAAAAACAAAGAGGTCAATTATGATGAAAAAAATATTTGTTCCATTTGTGAGCCTTGTGATGTCCATTGGCTTTTTTGCTGCCTGCTCCAATGACTCTGATTCTGCAAATTCAACTGTAAGTGGTTCTGTTGATTTAACAGTGGCTAAAGTTGAGTCTGCTGCTTTTACTACTGAAAATCAGAGTGCTTGTGGTATGACTGTTGTTGGGTTGAAAAAGGTTGAAGCGAAAACTGATTCTATCCATTTGTATATGAACAAAGATGGCTCTGCTGTGTTGAAAGAAAAAATGCAATCAATTTGTCCTCATAAAGGCGAAGTGTCAAATATAACTCTTGAAAAGTCAAAGGATACTTTGCAAGTTTCCATAGAATACTATGAATATACTCCTGATACAGTTGTTGTCTCTGCCGAGTTGAACGAAACGATGCAGTTCATTCGTGATAAAGGCAAAATATCAAATATATCTGTTGAAAAGTCGAACGATACTGTGTTTTTTTTCGTAGACTATTACAAAAATCCGCCTGATACATTTGTTGTTTATAATGATCCTCTTGGAAAAAAAGATACATTGATTATGAGTCGCTACCCGACTCCCAAATGTGGTGGTATTTGTTCTGCTGATTATGAAATAAATGTTCCTGCAGAATTTATGGACTCAAAATTTGTTAGTGTGAATCGTAGTGGAAACGCTAAGGTCTATCCCATTGCCTACGTAAAAGAGGAATAGGAACTTTACGCATTATTCCTCACCGTCGGTAGTTTTTGACTTGTTTATTAGCTCAATTTATGGCGAAATCCTCGATGAACCTTCGGGGATTTTACTCTATTTTTAAGGGTTTGGAATATGAAATCGATTTTTGAATATAACGATTATCGTCTCTATTTGCAGGACTATTTAGACGAACGTAAACGGTATGAAAAATTTTCATGGCGTATGTTCTGTCGTGAAGCTGGCTTTTCGTCTCCAAATTTTTTAAAGCTTGTTCGTGATGGTGCGTGGAATCTTAGCAAGGTGAAATCGGGCCAAGTCGCAAGAGCTATGGGTCTTGTTGAATATGAAGAAGAATATTTTAGACAATTAGTCATCTTTGGAAATGCCGTAGATGATGATGTGAAAAATGCTGCTCTAGCTGAAATGCAACGGATTGCCTCTGAACATAAAGCTCGTGTTATAGACAAAGATGCACTCCAATATTATGAATCCTGGAAATATCCTGTTATCCGTGAACTGGCCCCGCTCATGCCGGGAGCAACTCCTCGCGACATTGCCGAGGAATGCAAGGAATACGTCTCTGCTGAAGAAGTCCGGGATGTTATCGATTTTCTTGTCAATGCTGGCTTCTTGAAAAAAGAAGGGGATAAAATTTATTCGCAGACGGACCAAACTGTTATTGGTTCTAAGGATGCTCTTTCGGCTGCGATTCGGGCAATGCATAAGGAAATGGCGGGTATGGCATTACGTGCTGTGGATCGATATTCTGCAAAGGAACGCTTTTTTACCGGGATTACGGTTGGTGTCGATGAAGTGGCCTACGATAAAATTGTTGATATTATTAAGGATAGCTGTAAAAGAATTGTCGCTGTTGTGGGTGCTAACAAAAAGACGAATCAGGTTTGCCGAGTGAACTTTCAATTTTTCCCAGTGACGAATAAAATTAAGGAGAAAAAACATGCGTAATAAGATCCTTGTTTTGATTGCCTTTTCTTTGTTCTTTTTTACGTTGGCTTGTACCGATGATTCTTTAGGTGGTGGTTCTTCGATTGACCCGAATGCAAATCCTGCTGTTTATGCTGATAATAGTAGCTCTTCAAATGACAAACCTGGGATAAAGGGCGGTGCTCTTGATTTTAAGTCTAAAATTACGCAGACTTTTGAAATTGTGAGGAGTGATGAAACTGCTTGGAAAGGGATAGTGGAGCCGTTTGGGAAAATTGATGTCTATGCCGAAGAAAATGGTGCATCGGCTGTTTGCGAAAATGATGCTGTTGTATATTCCTCTAAATTTAAAATTGAAAATTCGAACCGTGTAAAGAGAAATGTGAATGTAAAAATAGATGGTAAGACATGCGATAGTATGTTCGAAGATTTTAAGAACTCATGTTCTATAAAAAATGGAAATGATAAATTGGGCTTCTCTTGTGATGAAAATGGACTGCTTTTGGCAGATTGTGTCTATTCGGATGAAACTGCTGATTTCGACACTCTTTTAAGCGTTTTTATCGCAGAATCTAAAAAGATCTGCGCAGGAGAATTGGTAAAATAGCATTAAATTGAGGCCCCGTTCCTTTTTGTCAATTCTTCCTTTTTTCTGACATCGCCTTTTCCGAATTCTTTTGATTATATTCTTAGTGGGGATATTTAAGGAGATGTTATGGCTTATTCAAAGTTTTTTGGAATTGCCTGTGGCGTAGCGATGCTAGCAGGTTCTGTTTCTGCGGCTACACTTCCAACAGCAAAAGAAGTTCAAGCCAAGATGGGCTTGGGCTTCAATATCGGCAACTCGATGGAAGTGCCGAACAATCCGACGGCCTGGGGCAATCCGTTCCCGACTCAGGCTTTGTTGGATTCCGTGAAGGCGGCAGGCTTCAATACGGTGCGTATTCCTTGCGCTTGGGATAGCCACACGAGCGGTGGCAAGGTCACCGAAACTTGGCTTGATTCCGTGAAGACGGTTGTCGATTACGCGATGCGCGCGGGCCTCTACACGATTTTGAACATCCACCACGAAGGTGAAGGTGGTTGGTTCCAGAGCAACATCGGCACGAGCGTCAATAGCAACATCGACAACAAGATGAAAACTTACTGGACGCAGATTGCGAACAAGTTTAAGGACTACAACGAACGGTTGCTTTTCGCGGGCGCAAACGAACCCGGCCCGAATGTGAATACGTGGACATCGCAGCATGTGTCTACGCTTATGCACTACTACCAGACGTTCATTGATGCCGTGCGCGCTACGGGTGGCAACAACGAGACTCGCACCTTGATTATCCAAGGCCTCAACACTGACATCGACAAGTCGGTCAAAAGTGCCCCGGTCAGCACTTTCCCGAAGGACAAGGTCGAAGGTCGCTTGATGTTCGAAGTGCACTACTATGATCCGTACCAGTACACGCTTATGACGAGCCAACAGGATTGGGGCGCTAGCGAACCGATTCAGCCGCAGTACTACTATGGCGATTACACCAAGGCTAGCGAACCCAAGCGCAATGCGGGTTATAACGCCTGGGCGGGCTCTGTCGATTCCAAGCTCGGGAGCATCGTGCATCCGCAGGAACAGTTCGCCAAGATGAAGACGAATTACGTGGATAAGGGCTACCCGGTCATTGTCGGTGAATTTGGTGCAAATGTCCGCTCTCCGGAATTGAGCGGTTCCGACCTGAATCTCCACAAGCAGGGCCGCGTGCAATGGCACAAGGATGTCGTTTCGGCGGCGAAGCAGTACGGGCTCACCCCGATTCTTTGGGATATGGGTAACGAAAGCAGTTCCGGCTACGACAACATGGCTTACATCCGTCGTCAATCTTCGCCGGTGGGCAAGGTCCTTGAAGTTGACGTTATCAACGCCATGCGCGGAGTGTATGGCCTCGGCAATTACGTGAACAACGGCGTCACGCACGTTGAAGACTTTATCAATGGCGGCAACGACGCGCCCGCCTCTAGTTCTAGCGTCGCAGTTTCTAGCTCCAGCGAAATTACGCAGTCTAGCAGCTCGGCTACAATTGTTTTGCCGACCGTTCTCGCGGGCGCTCAGGTGAAACTCCACCGCGATGGCAATACGCTTTATGGCTCAGCTGACATTATGCTTTTCGACATGAACGGAAACCTCGTCCGCTCCACGAATAACGTGTCCGCCGGGCAGGCCCAAATGCAACTGAACGGTCTCCGCCAAGGCAACTACATCGCTAAATGCAAAAATAGCGCCTTGCAAGTCAAGATTCGCTAAAACGCCTTGCTTGCACGGTTTCGGCGACGCCTCGTGCTTTTCAAAGGACGGTTTCTCAACCGCCCTTTTTGTTTTTTAGGGTGCTTTTTTCGCCGCAGAGCGGCCCCTTTACCGCGTGCTATGAATAGTGTATATTAATTCGCGGACCAGATCATCCCGCTGACAGAGGCGTACGCATCCACGGGCGGGTTCATCCCTTCTCGCAGTTGTAGGTCCGGTATTGACGGAAGCGGTGGCTTGACCACCCCTGCCTTGGAAAACCCATGCGGAATACACTGCGATACATATCCCGTCTGCGGCAGCGGATGGCTTTAAACAAATCTCTCAAATTTTAACCGCCGTGTGGCGGGGTTAAAGACTGTTGCTTTTTTTTCTCATTCTTATCCCCCTCATACGCATATCTAGCCGCCCAAAAGCGGCAAAGGAACTTTTATGAATAAAACGCAATATGCAGAAATGCTTAAGGATATCAGCGAAACTCACAAGAACGGAGGTGACGTTTCCGCTTGTATCGCGAAGTACAATGAACGCTATAAATACGTGTACGTTTATAACGACAATATTTTTAAGATTCTTTTCGGAAATCCTGAAAACGAGTCGATTACGGTAGATTTTCTCAATGCAGTGCTGAAGCTTGATGGCGGTGATTGCATTGAACGAGTCTCTTTCGTGAACCCTGCTCTCCCGGAAGCGATTGGCAAGAGCATCACCTCTGATGTCGTGGCGCTCGACCAGCGTCAGGAACGCATCGTGCTCGAAGTTCAGCATGTTGAACATGACTCCTTCAATAGCCGATTGGTTCTTTATGCTGCAAAACATACAATTGCAAGTCGTGTTAAAGGAGATGACTACAAGCTCCGCAACCTGAATCTCATCAGCCTTCAGATGTTTGACGGTTTCCCTGAGTCCCGCAATTACAGGCATTGTATTCGGCTCAAGAATCAGGATAATGAAGTTTTTTATGAAAAGGAAACGATAACGCTTGTCGAAATCCCTAAATTCATCAAGCGCAAATATGAAAAGGATTCCAGCAGGCTTGCGCTGTGGCTGCGCGTGTTTGATGGCTTGAACCGCGAATGTCCTGTTGATGTTCCGAAAGGCTCGCAATATGCCCTCTTGCAGGAAAAAGCCAAATTGTGTATTTTTACAAAGGACTTCCTTGTAAGCGAGGCTATGAAAATGAGCGACCACAATTATGAACTCTATGTTGAAAAACTAAATGCCCGGGCCGAGGGGCTTGCAGAAGGCCGCAATGAAGGTCGTGCTGAAGGTCGTGCTGAAGGTCGCGCAGAAGGTCGAGTTGAGGGACGAGCTGAAGGTCGCGTTCAAGGCCGCGTTGAAGGCCGCAACGATGAACGTACGGCTGTTGCTCTTGACATGCTTGCCGATAACGAACCGATTGAAAAAATCGTCAAGTACTCGCACTTGCCTGAAAGTAAAATTTTGGAACTTAGGGATTCCAGGGCGACATACACCAGCAAGTAACATTGTTGCGCTTTTTTTAAAAGGGGACGGTGTTAAAACCGTCCTTTTCACATTATACAGTTTGTATAATATAGACTTTACGTCTCCTAAAAAATCGAAAATATTGCTTTCTCGTCAGCAAAATAAAATTTCCCGTATAATACAAATGTTGACTTTTGTATTGTAAAAATTTATTTTAAAAACCATGAAGTCTATTTTCGAATACCGCGATTATCACCTCTATTTGCAGGATTATTACGACGAACGTAAACGTCTTGGAGCTTTCTCGTGGCGTGAATTTTGTCGGAATGCGGGTTTTTCTTCGCCGAATTTTTTAAAGCTTGTTAGCATGGGTCAAAGCAAGCTCAGTAAAATTAAGGCCTGCCAGGTGGCGAAATCGATGGGACTCGTCGATTACGAAGAACAGTATTTTTACCAGCTTGTTGCCTATGGTAACGCGGATAACAACGAAACTCAAAGAGCCGCGTTTCTCGAAATGGAACGTATTGCCTTGGAGCATCAGGTTCGCGTTGTCGACAAAGAGGCTCTTCAATATTATGAATCTTGGAAGTATCCGGTTATTCGCGAACTCGCTCCGCTCATGCCTGGGGCAACGCCGCGCGACCTTGCCGAAGAATGCAAGGAATACGTATCTGCCGAAGAAATTAGTGATGTTCTGGATTTCCTTGTCAAAGCTGGATTTTTGAAAAAAGAGGGCAATGGCGTTTATACCCAGACCGCCCAGACCATTATTGGTTCCAAGGAGGCGCTCCCTATCGCCATTCGCGCGATGCACAAAGAAATGGCCATTATGGCTGCCCGCGCCGTGGACCGCTATTCAGCAAATGAACGCTTCTTTAATGGTGTTACGCTTAGCGTGAATCAGGATGCGTACAACAGAATTATCGAAGAAATCAAGGCTTGTTGCAAAAAGGTTGTCGCTATTGCCAACGAGAACAGTAACTTTGATCAGGTTTGCCGAATCAACTTTCAATTTTTCCCACTCACGGATAAAATAACGGGGAAGAAATATGTTAAATAAATTTATCTACTTGGTTGGAATCCTTTTGCCGTTTGCTATAGTCGCATGTTCCAGTGGTACGGTTGATCCGAATGCGAATCCTTTAGCGTATGCCGACGGAAGCAGTTCTTCAATTTCCTCTAGTAGTGAGGACCATTCGGATGATAATATCTATATCAATAATCCCGCAAATGATGGCGTCTTTGTCATCAAGCAAGGCTATCAGGTTTTAGAACAAGGAAAACTTTACTCGGTCACGTTTGAAAAAGAAGCGACGACCAGGTATGTGATTGTTGATGTGACTGTGGGGGGTGCAGTCCCCACAGAAGGATCGATTGCGGTGTACTCCGAAGAAAAAGGCGCCTCCGCTTCTTGTAAAATTGACGAAAAAAATTATTCCTCCCAGTTTAAGATTGGGCAAAACAATCGTGTGGAAAGAAGTATAAAACTTGAAAAATTTGGCAGCGGTTGCGATGAACTCTTTGAACAGTTCAAAAAGCTTTGCTTGCTCCAGAATGTAAATGATGAACTCAGTGGCGCCTGCGACGACAACGGTACTCTCGAAGCCTATTGTGCCTACGTAGACGAAACTGCCGTATTCGACACCCTCTTGGATAATTTTACTACCGAATCTAAGGCCAACTGCGGCGATAACAGCGTTCATATCGATTCTTTTGGGATTTAGCTTTTTGTCAAATCAGCAAAACTAATTGCCCAAACCCCATTCCTGACGCCGCGTTCTCAATCTATTTTCTAGAGTGTAGGGCTTTTCTCGCTATAAAACCTTGCATGTCATTCCTCTTCGAGGCATGACTGCTGCGGTTTTCTAATGAGAATGTAAACACTCTCGCTATAAAACCTTACATGTCATTCCCGCCACCGAGCGGGAATCTCCTTGGGCTAGAAAAAAGGTGGAAACAATGAAGTTAGGATGGCTTGGTAAACATTTTCGCACGGCGCTCGCTTTGACGGGGCTTGCGTGCGGTTTCAGTTTTTCGCAGGATGCACTTTACCCCGACATGTTCGCGTTGTCGGATGTGCAGCTTTTGGACGGCGTCTTGAAGGAACGTCAGGATTTGAACGTCGAAACGCTCCTCAGCTACGATGTGGACCGTTTGCTCGCGCCTTTTTACGAAGAAGCGGGAATGCGCCCCAAGGCGAGCAAGTTCCCGAACTGGGCGGGCCTCGACGGCCACGTGCTTGGGCATTATCTGAGTGCCTTGGCCATGCATTACGCCGATAACGACGATGTTCAGGTCAAGGAACGCCTCGAATACATTTTGAAAGAACTCAAGACAATCCAGGACCAGAATTCCAAGGACAACAATTTCAAGGGCTATATCAGTGGTGTCCCCAACGGCAAAAAGATGTGGCTCAGTATGAAGAGTGGCAATGCAGGTGCGCAAAACGGTTATTGGGTGCCGTGGTACAATATCCACAAGCTCTATGCGGGCCTCCGCGATGCTTACGTTTATGCGGGCTACGAGCAAGCAAAGACGATGTTCCTTGCGCTTTGCGACTGGGGCATTACGATTACGGACGGTCTCAACGATTCCAAGATGCAGCAGATGCTCGGTACGGAACACGGCGGCATGCCCGAAGTCTATGCGGACGCTTACTACCTCACGAAAAACGAGAAGTACCTGAATGCCGCGAAAAAATGGTCGCACCAGTGGCTGTTAAATCCGATGTCGCAAGGCAACGACAACTTGACGAATGTCCATGCGAATACGCAGGTGCCGAAGGTTGTGGGTTTTGCACGAATTGCAGAACTCTCGGGCGACGAAAAATACAAGAAGGGCTCCGATTTCTTCTGGCAGACGGTCGTGAACAAACGCAGTATCGCCATTGGCGGCAACAGCATTTCGGAACATTTCCCGGCGCTCAACAATCACAAAAAATTCATCGAAGAACGTGAAGGACCAGAATCTTGTAATACGTACAACATGTTAAAGCTCACGGAACGTCTGTTCAACATCAAGCACGATGCGCATTACACCGACTTCTACGAACGCGCCCTTTTCAACCATATCCTTTCAACCATCCACCCAACGCATGGCGGCTATGTCTACTTCACTCCGGCTCGTCCGCGCCATTACCGCGTGTATTCCAAGGTCAATGCGGGTATGTGGTGCTGCGTGGGTTCGGGCATGGAAAATCCGGCCAAGTACAATCAGTTTATTTATACGAAAGACAAGGACGCTCTCTACGTGAACCTCTTTGCCGCTTCCATCTTGAATTGGAAAGACAAGAGCGTAAAAATCAAGCAGGAAACCGCCTTCCCGAAGGGTGAATCTTCCAAGTTCACGATTACGGGTAGCGGTGAATTCGACATGCAGATTCGCCATCCGTACTGGGTCAAGGAAGGTGAGTTCAAGGTCATCGTCAATGGCGATACTGTCGTGAAAAAATCGACGCCGTCGAGCTACGTTTCGGCAGGGAAGTCCTGGAAGTCGGGCGATGTCGTTGAAGTACTTTACCCGATGTACACGCATGTCGAAGATTTGCCGGGCGTGACCGATTACGTGGCGCTTTTGCATGGACCGATTGTGCTATCTGCAAAGACGGGGACGGCGAACTTGAACGGCCTTGTTGCTGATGATGGTCGCTGGAGCCACATTGCATCTGGTGCGCTGGAATCGCTGGACCAGGCGCCGATGCTTGCTAGCAAAAAAGAGGATATCCCGTCGAAAGTGGAACCCGTGAAAGGCGAACCGCTCCACTTCAAGGCGCCTTATCTTTTTGCGAAGCAAAAGGACGCGAGCTTGCTTTTGCAGCCGTTCTACGAAGTGCATGACGCCCGTTACATGATGTACTGGATGGTGCTCACGGACCCCTCGATTCTTGATCGCTTGGAAAAAGAACAAAAAGAGGCCTTGGCGCTTGATGAAAAGACTGTCGATAAGGTCGCTCCGGGCGAGCAGCAGCCAGAAGTCGATCACAAAATGAAAATCGAAAATTCCACTTCCGGCACGCACCAAGGTGAATTCTACCGCGATGCTGGCAAGTGTTCTGGCGGCGATGGCGGCCTCATCAGCTACGAATTCGAAACGAACAGCGAAGATTCTCTCAGTCTCATGGTACGTTATTGGGGCAACGAAGGCTGCACCCGCACATTCGACATCACGATTGACGATGAAAAGCTCACAACCGAAACCATATCGAATCGCTGGAAAAAGGATGAATTCGTAAACGTCACGTACCCGATTCCGGACAAAATGGTAAAAGGCAAGAAAATTGTTCGAATCTCGTTTACGGCAAGTTCCGGAATGGTGGGCGGCATCTATAGCGTGCGCCTGCTGCGCAACAAGCCAAAGCCCGTCGTAGAAGATCCGCCGATAAGCATCAAGTCGGTCGCTGCCGCAAAACAAGGCCTCCGCGTGCGTGCTGACCGACAAACTCTCCAAATCGCATCTCCGAGCGTTCTTGCCCGCACGATGAACGTGAAAATTTATTCCATGGATGGGCGCCTGAAACTCTCGCAGATGCTCCCTGCCGGCGCAAGCGAGTTTAACGTCGATATTGCAGGCCTCAAAAACGGCAATTACATTGTTCGCCTTTTCCAAGATGGTCTCGTTCGCGGCTACACGCTATTCAACAAAAACGGTCTCTAAAAGTTCCTTTTACACTATACTCCTAATCCAAGAAGTCCTCGCAACCGCGAGGACTTTACTCTATTCATCCTTCACGCAGCGAACGGATACTGCATAATTTTTTTCCATTCTTTCAAAAATAACTTGACTATCCTTACTTGAAACACTGAATACGTAGGTCCCTTCGGGAGCGTCGCATGAGGGGGGGATGCATAAAGTCCATTCCAATTGAGTCGCGAAATATGTATATCTACCTGCGGATTCGAGAGAGGTCTCTAAATTTGGGACATTTCCAATGTATCTGTATTCCTTAGGATGGTCCATGTTGACAAAACCTGCTGGTAATAGATTAAATCCAAAAACGTCAGAACCGTTGCCATCATCAAGCCAATCGCTAGTTGATTTTAAATTTGTGGAAAGATTGTTGGCGTGGCCGATTAAAATTTTCCATTCGTTGACACTTGGAATATGCCATTTTTCAGGGCAAATACCACGGGACTTGGAGTCTTCGGTATGATAGGTAAAGCAATCGTTGTTTTTTGCAATCCATCGCCGCGTCCCACATGTACAACCTTCCGTATTTTGCGCAACTATCAGGGGCGTTGTTGTAGCAAACACTCGCAGAATCATAACGATTGTAATCAGTTTCTATTGAATCGATATAGGCATAGTTCAGGTTTTCCGCCATCCACCACTGGGTGCCGATTTTTACAGTCTTGTAAACTTGATCATCGCGCTCGTCCGTCATTGTGCCGTAATCTGATACGATAAGAGGTTTTTCATCCTTGACACAACGAATGAAGTAAAAACTTTGTTTCTGAGCATCAAATTGATTGAATTTTTTTTCTATTACTCCTAGAGCCTTTGCCTTACTGCTGTCAGATTCTATTGAAGACCAAAAAAATCCATATTGTGAAAGTAACTCATACTTGATATTTTCATTTTCTCCATAAAGCCAGTAGTGATTTAACCATTCGATGTTTTTGGGTGATTCATTGGCGAATTTGATGAAATTATTTATGTCGGATTCATTTGGAATGTGCCAGTTTTCAGGACACGCTCCTCTTGTATAATTGTACGCATCGTTTTTGCATGTGCCTTGTAAACCGTCTCTCCAAATGCCACAACCGATTCCTGTTTGTCCATAAACTGCGGCGCTATCCATGGCTGTGGACCATGAATAAAGTCTTCCGTACTTTGCGCAACTATCACGACTGTTGTTATAACATAAACTGGGCAATGTCTGCGCTAGAACCGAAGCCATTCTGTTATGATAATCAAAGTTCAAGTTCTCCGCCATCCATGTCTGTTCGCCGATTTTGATGGTTTTGTATACTTGACCATCGCGCTCGTCGATCAATTCACCATATGAAATCAGTGTTATGCTTGAAGATGAAAAAGAGCTAGACGAATTAGTCTGTAAGCTGCTTGAAAAGATTTCGTTGGAGGACGAAATACTTATAATAGTGGAACTGGATACAAGAGTTTCTCTTGATGAACTCTCTGTGTAAAAATCGGTAGGATTGCTATCACTACAAGCCGTAAATAAAAATGCAAAAAATCCAGCAAATAAAAAAAAGTAAGTGTTCCGCATATAGACCTCCAACTATTGCAAATATATATGAATTTATGGATTTGTGGTTCCTGTAGAGTTTAGAAGTAGTATTGACAGTGTAAGCTTCCCCAATTCGTCTCTGTGCGGTCGCGTTCGCAGAGCAGTTGCACCATTGGAGTTGCAAACGCATGATTTGTTGTTGTAATTACGAATATGAGTGTTTGAACAAAGTATTTTAGATAAATTATTGTGTGTTAAATTTAATAACAAGGTAAATTAAATAACACCCCTGTTACTAAAAAATACAAAAATCTTACGTTGTGTTTTATTGCCTTTTTATGGTCGCAACTTAACATATGTTCTGTTGTGGTGATAAATTAACTTTGCTTGCGTTGTCCTCGCATCGTCATCCTCGCGATGCGAGGAACCATAAATTTCTTGTTGTAGCAGCTTTCTTCTCTAATAATTAACTGTAAAATCCTATAAACATGGCACTCCCAAATGAAAATTTTCACTCCATATGGACTTTTGGGCATCCCGAACGGCAGATTCCTAACCACCAACCACTGTTTACTAACCACTAAATTGTTTCCGAAAATAAACAGTCGTTGCGGTTTCCTCAATGCGTTGTTATAGTAACCAACATGTAATTAATTTTTTCAAGAACGAAAAAACTAGTTTTATTATTTTTAGCGTGGGTTCTACAGCCTGGAATAAAAAAATTGGGGTGAAAATCGCCCAAAACCGATGTAAAAAGCGGATTGTAATTTTTTTGTTAGTCCATTGTTTACATAAAAAATGACTGAAAAAAGTTCTTTTTTAAGTAGATTTGGGATGAACAGGCGAAATAAAAGAATTAATTAACGGAGTTATTATGCTTGACCTTCTTGCTGTCCAGTCCAGCTCAACAAACGCAACGATCATTACGCTTGCTTACACCTTGATCCTTGCTTTCATCCTGTCTTCTACTATTGCATGGACTTACGAAAAGACGTTCCTCGGACTTTCGTATTCGCGAAACTTTGTGCAGGGCATCGTGCTTAGCGCTGTGGTCGCAGCCATGGTGATGCAGGCCATCGGCGATAATGTTGGTCGTGGTCTTGGCATGATGGGTGCCCTCTCGGTGGTCCGCTTCCGTACGAGCTTCAAGGACCCGCGCGATATCATGTTCATCTTCGCTGCTCTCGGTGCCGGTATCGGTTGCGGTGTTTACGCCTGGGGTGCCGCGGTGGGCGGTACAATCGCTTTCAGCTGTGTCGCATTCCTGCTTTCTCGCACGGGTCTTGGCACTAAGCACTTCTTTGACGGCATGCTCCGCTTTGCTCTCCCGAACGAACCCAAGGTTCGTGGCCAGGTTGAAGATATCATGAAGGGCAATTTAAAGACGTTTATTTTGATTACGATGCGTGAAGTCGATGGCGGTGCCCGCTTGGACGTCGCTTACCAGATCCGCCTCCGCGCAACGAAGCCCGCTGCCGAAATCCTCACGCTCCTATCGAAGGTCGAAGGCATTTCGGATGTCCAGTTCATGATGCAAGACGCTACGACGGAAATGTAAGGAGGTTTGAAAAATGAATAAGCTCGAAGATCTTCTCGACAATTTCTGGAATACCCACAAGAACAATGCGGGTGTCGCTTACGTCTATACCCACAAGCTTTCTATTGCCTGGGTGGCATGCGTCGTGTTTGCCGTGATGCTTGGCTTTATCTACCAGGGCAAGGCGGCCATGTTCCGTGGCATTGCCGAATCCAGCGAAACGATTATCAGCCTTCCGTCTCCGACCGAAATCGTCAAGATTTACGTGGTTCCGGGCCAGGAAGTCAAGCCGGGCGACACTATCGTGGTTATCAACCGTCCGGACCTCACGCTCCGCGTTGCCGAACTCACCCGTGAACTTGACGCTCTCGAAGGCCGCAGCAACTTGAGCTCTGCCGAAATCGACCAGAAGGTGGCCGAAGTCAAGGCTAACCTCGAATCTCGTCGCCTCACACTTTTGGCTGAAATTCGCAACCTTGAAGCAGAATACGAAAGCAACAAGGCTATTTCTGCCAAGCTCAAGAGCCTCTCGAACTCCAAGTCCAAGGCCGATGGCAACGATGCCATGGCTATGCGCATCAAGAGCCTCAAGAACGAACTTGCTGTTGCAACCAGGAGCGCCAACGAACAGATTGCCCTCCTCCGCGGTAGCAACAAGTTGCAAAAGTCTAGCGGCAAGACCGAAGCTGCAAACATCCGCAAGGAACTCGCCGAACTTCGCAAACAGCAGAAGGAACTCACCCAGATTGCCAAGGAAAATTGGGTTGTCGGTGATGTGAATGTGCGCGATGGCGAAAAGGTCTCTAGCTTTGCCCCGATTGTGACGCTTGCCCACAAGTCCCCGACGCTTATCCGTGGCTACATCAACGAACAGATTTACGAAAACACGAACCTCGGCGAAGCCGTGAAGGTGGCTTCCCTTACTGGTAAGGGCAAGGCCGTGATTGGTGAGGTGGTCGGTCTTTCGAGCCGCATCGTGCCGTTCCCGACCCGCATGTGGAAGATGCCGGAAATTCCGGTCTATGGCCGCGAAGTGACCATCAAGATTCCCGAAGAAAATCAGTTCTTGCTTGGCGAAATGGTGACTATTACCGAAACGAGCAAGCGCAACTTGGAAAAGCAGCAACAGAAGGCTAAGAAGTAATGAAGACTGTATCCTTTTTAACGCTCGCACTGACTGCGGCGGCAATCGCAAGCCCTCTCACATGGGAACGCCTGATCGAATCCGCTAAGGCAGATCCGAGGTATGAAGCTGCCGCAAAACGTGCCGAGGCGACATCGAAAGAACGCAACCTCAAGCTTTGGGACAAGATTGAGCTCCGTTACCAGTTGGACGGCTTTAGCTTTGCCAAGCACGACTTTGAACTCCGTGTGACTCCGCAGGCATTTGGCGAACGCTCTGCCGACAAGGCTCACTACGAGGCGGTTAAGAATTATCAGCAGGCAACATTTGCCGTTGAACGCTCGATCCTCCTTTACGACCGTTACGAACGCGGCGTGCGCTATGTACTTCGCCAGAAGATTAACGAAATCAACAAGCAGCTATTGCAGGTTACCCAGGACCGTATCGAGGTTCTCCACCTCAAGTCCGGTTCTGCTTCGTTCAATGCCGAAGACCTGATGACTTCGCTCGAAAAGAGTGCCTCGCTTAAGGCGAACTTGCTTTCGGACAGCACGGCGCTTCGTGATGCCGAACTCAAGATGATGATTTGGGCTCCGGACTTTGACAACGTTGCCTTGGATTCGTCGTTCCTCCCGTCGATGGAAGAACTTGCCGAATTCCTGAAGAATGGCGTGACTGTTGACGAAAACTTCCCGCTCGTGGCTCTCGCCAAGGGCAAGCGCGATTCCGATATTTCCAAGGCTCAACAAGACGCCAGCAAGGACCGCAACTACATCTCTCATGTCGGTATCGGCTACTCGCTCCAGATTGAATCCTTGATGGAAAAGTACAAGGACTTGGATGGCAGTGATATTATTAAGCCTGAGTACAAAAAGTATGAAGGTGAATGGAAAAGTGGAGCATGCCCGACAGGGCTTACTTCGGACGGTGATTGCGCTATTTGGGATAACTCTCATACGATTAGAAAACTTGTTCCCGAAACGGACAATCGCAAGACTGCGGACAAGTTCTTTGTGAACCTCGCATTCCGCCTGCCGTTCTTCGATAGCAACAAGGACGCCTCTCTCCGCGAACAGGTCGAAAAACTCGATGCCGAAAGCAAGTACTTGGACGAAGTCCGCGAAGTGAACCAGAAGGTCGCCCGCCTCACCGAAGAAGTCCTTACGCTTATCGACCAGTGGAAGGTCTTGAAGGACTATGCCGAACAAGTGAACGCCAGTGGCTTTATGGAACAGTTTGCGCACAAGGCTGGTTCCGACCCGCTCCTGCTCCTCCGCGCCCGCGAAAGCGCTCTCGAAAGCGACTTGAAGGCTGCAAAACTTGAATACGATATCTATGCCCGCTATTTGGAGTTGCTGGATTTCTCCGGTGGACTTGCCCGTGAGGATGTCGTGAACCATCTTCGTGAAGGAATCAGGTAGTTTATGGCTGAGGCCCGCGGATTTAGCCTTCTCGAACGCTTCGAGCTGAAGTACCATATCCCCGTCGAATGGGCGGACCGGATTGGTGCGTTCCTTGCGCCGTATTGCGAAGAGGACTACTATTCCAAGATTACTCCGGGTGGATTCTACTGGATTACGAACCTCTACTTGGACACACCGACGTGGACGTTCCTCGGCTGGAAAAAGAAACAGCTCCTGGACCGCTTCAACATGCGCATCCGCACGTACGGCGAACATCCATCGCAAGATGGTACGTTCCACTTTGAGGTCAAGCGTAAAATCCGTAACATCTGCTACAAGAGCCGAGCTACCATCAAGGGTATCAACCCCGGCGAAGTTTGGAATATGAAGCCCGAAGATTGGCCGTGCAAGAGCGAAAAAGACCGTATGTACCTCAAGGATTACCTGTACAAGACGGAACTTTATGGTGCGCATCCGCGACTTCTGACGCAGTACAAGCGACGTGCCTGGTTCGGGCTCCGCGAAGAGTATTCCCGCGTGACCATTGATACCGGTATGCGCTTCCGCGAAGAGAACGGCTTTGACTACACTGTGGATCCGCACTATATGCACTCGACCGGAATCCCCAGGTTCTTCCAGCCGGGGTGCGATGCCGTGCTCGAACTCAAGTGCCCGGCCGCGCAGATGCCGTACTGGATGTTCGACCTCATCCGTGCTTTGAATTTAAAGCATGGTGCATTCTCCAAGTTCGGGAATGCCGCCGCCGAATGGAAACGAGTGTACGAAAATCCGCGTCGATTCAAGAGCCCGTACTGGACTCGTCTCGCCGGAAATTTCTAACATAGATTTATAACATTTAACAAAAGGAAGGCGCTCATGAATACAAAAAAATGGCTTGCAGTAGGCTCTTGCGTCACTGCGCTCGGTCTGTTCTCTGCCTGCTCCGATGATGAGTCTAGTCCAATTACACCCCCTGTTGTCAATAGTTCCTCGGCGATAGCTCCGAATAGCAGCGATGCCACCCCGAACTCTTCTGCAGATGTTGGCGGATCCTCGTCTTCCAATACGACCCCTGCTCCGACATCGAGCTCGGATGCTGAAGGGGTTGTCGATTCCTCGTTCACCAACATGGGCGTTTCCGAAATCATGTACAACGCTCCAGGTGGTTCCGCTTTGGAATGGGTTGAAGTCTATATCAAGAAGGGACCGGATATTACGGATATGCAACTCAGCAACCTCCGCCTGGATGGTGCTGTTGCTTTTAATTTCCCGACGGGTTCTTTGAAAAATGGCGAATATGTCATCGTGACTAACGATGTCGCCTTGTTCAACCAGACTTATGCAGGTAAGCTTCCGGCGGGTTGCAAGGTTTATGGTCCGTGGGACAAGGATTCCAAAACAGGTACTGTCGCAAAGCTTGTAAACGAAGGCGATGTCGTTGAAGTTAAGCTTAAGGGCGAAGGCGACGTTAGCGCTGCTTTCAGTAGCCAGCCGCCATGGCCAAGCCTTGCCGATGGCAAGGGCCGTACACTCGTGTATAGAGGCACCGGTAACGAAGCTGACCCGAATTCCTGGGGGGCTAGCGCCGTTGAAAACGGCAGTCCGTGTGCTGGTGGCGACAAGGTCCTCGATGCTTCTACAGTTCGCTTGAATGAAATCAAACCGTATTCTCTCGGTGTAACCGATGGATGGATTGAACTTTACAACTACGGTACCGCTCCAGTGGACATTAAGGGCTGGGAACTCGAATCCAAGTTGAAAGGCAAGAAGTGGACTATCGGTGGCGCCAATACGGTTGTCCCTGCCAATGGCTATTTGCTTCTCGAAGCTACCGCTGATGTCTTTGGCGATGGTCTTTTCTTAAGCGATAACGGTGATGAAATCTATTTGTTCGAAGCCGCTGCCGGTGTCCGTACAGGTAAGGAAACGAGCTTGCTCATTTCTGCAGGTAAGCAGTCTAGCGGTATTGTCGAAGTGGCTGGAGGCTCGGTCGCTCAGGGCGCCATGGCTACAGAAACTCCGGGGGCTGCGAACTCTGCTCTCAAGGCGGGGCCGATTTTCATCAGTGAAATCCATTATCATGAAAACGAAAGTGATTTGAATGACTTGGAATTCCTTGAACTTGTGAACAAGGGAACCACTCCGGTAACGCTTGCCGAAAATGTTAACAACGTTCCGCAGGGCTGGAAGATTGAAGGCGTCAATATGGAGTTCGCTGCAACAGACGTTATTGCCGCTGGCGGTAAGATGGTTTTGTTTAACGACTCTCTCAAGGCAAAGGAATCTTTGCTCCGTGTACGCTATTCGATTGACGAAAGTGTTCCTATACGTTTCTATGCGGGCAAACTCTCGAACCGCGGTGAAACTGTAGCCGTCAAGAAGCCGTATTCGTTTGTCACTAGAGAGGACAATACAAAGCAGTGGTACTATGAAATTTCCGATGCGACGCTTTATAGCGACCGCTGGCCGGGATTGACCGAAGCAGATGGCAAGGGCAAGAGCCTCAACCGCAAGGACTTTACTACGACTGGTTACGGTTCTGCAGTATGGAGTGCTTCAGCTCCGACTCCGGGCAAGTAAAGTTACTCGTACAGTCATCCTCGACCAAGTGAAACGCGGGAGGGGATCCTGTCATTTCACAGCTACAATTATTCTTTTTGAGTTTTACGCCAAAAGTTCCGACATTTTGTCGGAACTTTTTTCGTAGAATGTAAAATATGCGTCGTTTTGGAATTGCTGTTTTTGACATCTTTTTGTATTATTATTGTAGCTATGAAACGGTACTTTGCTTTTATTCTCAGTAGTTGCGTGGCTGCTAATGCGACAGCGCTTTCTTTGCAAGATGCGCTGGATATGGCCATGGTGAACAATTCCAAAATCAAGGCTGAAAAGGCGAAAGTGGATATTGCCCAAAGTGGCGAAGATGAAGCTTTTGCCCGTTTCCTCCCGACGGTGAGTCTGTCGGCAGGCATTACCAAAATCAATGATCCCATTAATATTGACCTCGGGCGTTTGAGCGATGTCGCTGGTGCGGCCGCTTATTCCAAGGCTTATATCGATGCCTACAACAAGGCTTCCGCTGGCTATAAGCAGGCTTACGAAGGCGCCTATGCCAAGACGGGGAACGAAGCCCAGGCAAAGGCTTATGCCGAAAACGCCCTCAAGGAAAAGCTTGGCACGGGTTCTCCGGAATCGTTTGCCCAGCAGACTGCGGAAAAGTATGGCTCGGCTGCAGAGAACGCCGATTTCAACATGAAGGTGCAAGACGACTGGTTCTTCAACGCCCGCTTGACCGTTGTGTGGCCGATCTTTACCGGTCTCAAGATTTATTCTGCGTACGATGCCGCCAAGGAGAATGTGAACGCCCGTAAGGCAGAATTTGAAATGGCGCAGAACACCGTTTTGATGGATGTCGCGACCAAGTACTTTACGCTCCGCTTGTGCGAAGAGCTTGTCGGCATGCGTGAGTCCACCAAGAAGGACCTCGAAGAACATCTGAACCGTTCCAAGAAGCTCGAAGAGGGCGGCCAGATTAGCAAGACGGAACGTCTCCGTGCCGAAGTGGCTCTTGCCGAAGCCGAAAACGCTTATGAAGATGCCCTCCGCGACCAGTCGCTCGCCCGTATGGCTCTTGCAAGCCTCTTGCATACAGATACAAGCCTTACCGCAACAACGCCGGTGGAATCTCCCGAAGGCATCCGCTCAATGGACGAGTTCAAGGCGCTCGCTGTCGAAAAGCATCCGGGCCTCCGTCAGCTCCGCATTGAACGCAAGCGCAATCAGAATGCGATTAGCGCCGCCCGCGCTGATTACTTCCCGACAATTGCATTGTTTGGCTACAAGGAACTTTACACTAGGGATTTGACGCTGTTGGAACCGGAATGGGCGATTGGCGCCAAGTTGCAGTGGGATATCTTCAAGGGTGGTGACACCCGCGCTAAGGTGAGCTCCGCAAAGGCGATGGACCGCTCTTTGGGTAGCCTCGAAGAAGAGACGATTGATAATTTAAAGCTCTTGGTCGAAAAGCGCTGGCGCGAATTGGAACATGCAAAGGGGAGGCTCACAAGCCTCGCCAAGACGCGTGAACTTGCGGACGAAGCTTTGCGCAGCCAGAACAAGGCGTACGAAGCTGGGCTTGCTACAGGGCTTGATGTCGTGGATGCAGAACTTGCACTTTCGCGCTTGCAGGTGGCAGACCTCAAGGCTCATTACGATGCCGTAGTCGCATGGCTTGGACTTCTCGAAGCTGCTGGCGAAGTCTCTACTGCTGGTACGGTCCTCGTGTCCAAGCAGCTTGTGGTAGAAAAGCCTGTTGATGCTTCGGCAAGCTCAGCAACCGGTGAACCTGCCGCAACAGAACCGCAGGCCGCAACTGAAGCGCAGGCCGCAACTGAATCTGCACAGCCTGTCGAACAGAATTTAGAAACGGAGAATAAATAATGAACGCATTAAAGATGATTGGAAAAGTTGTTGTCGTTCTGGCTTTGATTGTGCTCGTCATTATGGGCATCTCCCAGCTCCAACAGTTCGCAACGCAACCGCGTGAACAGTTCTTGCAAGGCCAGATGGAGGCTCGTCGCGTGCTCGTGGCAGGGAAGGTTCCGGGCCGTATCGAACACTTGCTCGTTCACGAAGGCGATGCTGTTTACAAGGATTCTCTCGTCGCTGTCATCAGCAGCCCGGAAATCGAAGCCAAGAAGATGCAGGCTCAGGGTGCACTCGGTGCTGCCAGGGCTCAGGCAAGCAAGGCCCGCAATGGTGCCCGTAGCGAAGACATTACTGCACTTAAGGCTATGGCAAACCGCGCTCAAGAGGCCGCAACGCTCGCCAAGAACACTTATGAACGTGTGCAGAAACTCTACAACGAAGGCGTGCTCCCGCTCCAGAAGCGCGATGAAGCCGAAACGCAGATGAAGGCTACGCAGTCCGCTGCTGATGCCGCCCGTGCCCAGTACAACCAGGCAGTTGCTGGTGCCCGTAGCGAAGACAAGGCCGCCGCAAACGCTCTCGTGATGCAAGCCAAAGGTGCCAATGCCGAAGTCGATGCCTATCTCGAAGAAACCAAGATTCGCACGCCGATTACCGGTGAAGTTTCTCTCAAGCTCGCCGAAGAAGGCGAAGTTGTCGGTTCCGGTATGCCGATTATCGCCGTGACGGACTTGAACGATTCCTGGGCGGTGTTCCACCTTCGTGAAGATTACCTCAAGAACGTCTCCAAGGGCAAAAAGTTCTACCTCCAGGTTCCGGCTCTCGATAAGACCATCGAAATGACCGTAAGCTACATCGCTTCTGTCGGTGACTATGCTACATGGCGTAGCTCCAAGGAAAGCTCCGGCTTTGACCTCAAGACGTTCGAAGTTCGTTTGCGCCCGACGCACAAGGTTGAAAACCTCCGCCCGGGCATGAGCGTTTTGCTCCCTGTCGACGACATTCAGTAATTGGATAGAAGGTTATCGTGCTGAAAGGTCTTTTAAAGACAATCGGAAAGATTTATTTCGGCCACAAGATTGTTTTGTGGATGATTCTTACGGTGCTCCCCGTCGGCGTTTCCGTGTTTATGCTGGAAATGTTCTCGAGCGAAATCGTGCAGCATATTCCGGTGGGCATTCTCAAGCAAGACAAAAGCCAGCTTGCAGATAAACTTGAAAGGGCGCTCCAGTCAAGCCCTGTTCTCGATGTCGTGTTGAATTGCCATGACATGAGCGAATGTGAACATGCCGTGATTCGCGGGGACTTGCAGACGTTTATCGTGCTCCCGACGGATTTGGAACGCCATGCGCTCCGCCTTGAATCGCCTGTGATTCCGGTTTATTCTAGCGGTCAGAACTACCTCACGAACATGTTTGCAACAAAGGAAATCCGTGCGGTCATTACAAGTGTCGGCTCGGATCTTTTCGCCGCATCGTATGATGACCCGGTCAAGACGGAAATTCATTCGGTCGGGAATATCGAAGGCAACTACCAAGGCTTTTTGGCGCTTGGGCTTGTGTCTGCAATGTTCCACCTGGCAGCAATGCTTGTGGCTGTGTACATCGCATCGTTCCCGCTTCGCGACAAGCGCGTGCGTGAGTTTTTCAATTACGCTGAACGTTCTTGGGTGACGCTAGGCGTTGCCGCTTTTGTCCCTGCTGTGGTCATCCTTTGGCTCGAATACATGGGCTGCTATGCGTACACGCATCGTATGCTCATGCCGATGGGCTTTGATGAATTTGTAATGGTCTCCGTGGCACAACTTCTGATGGTGATTTGTTGCTTTGGCGCTGGCATTACTTTTGTGGGCGTGACTGGCGTGATGCGAATTGCGACTGGCGTTTCGGGCGTGATTGGCGGCCCTGCATTTGCGTTTGCCGGCCAGACGTTCCCCGTGATGGCAATGCCGTTTGCCGTGCGTTGCTTTGCATTCCTGCTCCCGCTTACGCATGTGCTCCGCGTGCAGTCCATGATGCTTCTTGGCGATGTCGGCATGGCTGAATCCTGGGAAGTCATCAAGCTCATGGGCGGCATGGCGTTGTTCTGGGTGCTGCTCGGGTGCTTTACGATTGTGCTTCGCTGGAAGTACCGTCTAAAACATGATTCGCAGTTGCCGGTCGCTACCGAAGACGAAAACGTGGTGACCGTTGATTCGTTGCTTAAGAGCTTGTTCGAAAAAATCAGGAGGCGAAAATGATTAGTCGTCTTTTGAAAGTGACTTTGACGGAATGGAAATTGTTTGTTACGGACCCTGCGGCTGTGCTTTTGCTTGTCGTGGCGGGAATTCTTTATGCGTTCTACTATCCGACTGCATACATGAACCAGACCGTTTCTCGCGTTCCTGTGGCTGTTGTGGATTTGGACCATACGGCAAAGTCCCGTGAACTTACACGAATGGCGTCTGCGACGCAACAGGTCGAAGTCAAAGCGGTCTATAATGACTTGCTTGAAGCTGAGACGGCGATGGCGAGTGAAGAAATTTATGGCTTCATGGTTATTCCGGAGAACATGGAAAAAGATCTCCTGAACAAGAAACAGGTCAAGGTCAACATCTTTACGCATGGCGCCTACGTGATGCTCCATGGTACAATCGGGACTGCGTTTTCGACATGTGCATTGACGGTCGGTGCAGTGAGCAAGGTGAAGGCTATTGCGCTTGGCAAGAAGGTGCCTTCAGCAAAGGCGATGGCAATGCGCGACCCGATGCCGTTATCGATACAAACGATGTTCAACAACACGGGAAGCTATTCTAATTACGTTGTTCCTAGCGTGCTCGTGCTGATTTTGCAACAGTCCCTTGTGATTGGAATTTGCGTGCTTGGTGGCGCTCGCGGGCATCGCCGTTTCCGCCGCAACCAGCGCTATTCCGAAGTCGAAAACGAGAGCATGCCGTACCGCTATTTGGGCCGTTCGCTGGCGTATTTTATGCACTACTGCTGCTTTATCCTGTTCTACCACTGCGTGATTTACAATATTTTTGATTTTCCGCGTCGTGGCGAACTCTTGCCGATGACGATTTTTGCGGTGGTGTTCCTTGCATCGGTCATCAATTTTGGCATGTGCCTCTCGCAAGTTTTCTTGCGCCGCGAATCGAGCATGCAGCTGTTCCTGAACCTCTCCATCCCAATCTTGTTCCTTGCGAGCTTTAGCTGGCCGAGCTATTTGATGCCGAGCTGGATGGTGGGGCTTTCGTACATTCTGCCGAGTACGTTTGCCATACCTGCGTGGCTTTCGATTGAACAGATGGGCGGTGACATTTACGATGTGGCGCCTAAGCTTTATCTGCTAGCGATACAGGCGGTCATCTACTTCGTGCTGGGCATGTTCCTCACGCATTTGCGCGACAAGAGCAAGTTCACCACCGGTGACATGTAAAAATCGGCGACAATAAGCAAAATAGAGTGACGAAGTCACAGACGATTTCGCCACTAATTTTGTAAATTGAATAATGAAAAATGAGGCCAATGGTCATTAGTCCATAGTCATTAGAATTAATGATTTATAACCAATAACTATTGACCAATAACTAATTACTAATAACCACTGACTAACAACTAATAACAACTATGATGTTCGATCCTTTATACATGATGATTCTCGTGGTGACGCTCGTGCTTTCGGGCGCCGTTTCCCTGTTGGTCAAAAAGCGTTTTGCCGCAGGTCAAAAAGTCACAATTTCTAGCGGCCTTACCGGTGCCGATGTCGCCAAGGCCATTCTCATGGAAGCTGGCATTACTGACGTGAAAATCCTCAAGCACCAGGGCTTTCTTTCGGATCATTACAATCCGCTGAACAAGACGCTCAACTTGTCGCCCGAAGTCTATTCCGGTCGCAATGCCAGTGCCGCAGGCGTTGCTGCTCACGAAGTCGGTCACGCCATCCAGCATGCCGAAGGTTACTTCCCGCTGTGGCTCCGTTCTGCCATTGTGCCTGCCGCAAACATCGGTTCTAATCTCGGACCATGGCTTGTGATTATTGGCATTATGCTGATGGGCATGGGCAAGGCGCTTGGCCAGTCTCTCGCGGTTGTCGGTGTGGTGCTCTTTGCGCTTGCAACTCTCTTTACGCTCGTGACCGTGCCTGTGGAATTTGACGCTTCTGCACGTGCCAAGAAAGCTCTTGCCCGCATGGAAGTCGTTGCCGCAGGTCGCGAATACAATACCGTCTCGGGCGTGCTCTTTGCCGCAGGCCTCACGTACGTAGCCGCAGCAGTTTCGTCTATCTTGCAGTTGCTCTACTGGGCATACCGCGCAGGACTCCTCGGCGGTCGCAACGACGATTAACGATTGATTTGTCACCTTTGAACAGTCATCCCGGATTTATTCCGGGATCAGTACTTTTAACCTCGCTTCGGCGGGGCAATTTTTTTTGTTGTTTTTCGCAGAAAAAGCGATATCTTTATAAAGAGAAGGACCTTTTTTGGGGAGCTAAAAAATGGAATACCAGAATATTGATATTAGTACCTGGACACAGGTGGGCGAGGGCGGTAACGGAAAAGCTTATGTGCATCCCGGACATCCCGATATTCTTTTGAAAGTGAATAATCCGCCTCGTTGTGATGAGGCAACCGTAAAGCAAGAACGTGACGCAGCCCAGCATGTCTTTGATTTGGGAATCCCGACTCCTCGTATGTTCGATATGGTGCGCGTGGGGGATGGTTACGGTCAGCTCGTAGAAATCATTAAGGGAAAAAAGTCTCTTTCGCGTATTTGCTCCGATGATCCGTCACGCATCAGTGAAATGGCAATGTTGTTCGCTTCATTGGGCCTGCGATTGCACGCCTTGCCTTGCAATACGGACTTTTTCCCAAGTCGCAAGGAACAAGCCTTAAAGGGGATCGATGCGTCTGATTTTGTTGCAGATGATGATAGAGAAAAAATGCGGGCGTTTGTTCAGAGTATAGAAGACGAGAAAACCTGCTTGCATGGTGATTTCCAGATGGGTAACTTGATTATTTCTGGTGACGGTAAACCTTATTGGATTGATCTTGGCTGGTTTAGTCACGGTTCGCCAATGTTCGATATAGGGCATTTTTTCATGAATTGCCAAGTTTATTCTCAGTTCCCGGCAGCGCAGGAAATTTTCCACATGTCGCAGGAACAGTTGAAAAGCTTCTGGAATGCGTTTGCTGAGGCCTACACAGGGAATAGGGACATCTCCGCCTTTAATGCAATTGCAGGCAAGTTTGCTTCGCTTGATGCTTGCATCCGTTCAATCTTGATGCCGCCTCCTGAAGCTTATAAGAAGTTGTTTGCAGGATTGGTTCATTCCCTGGTCGAAAAGTTTTATTAAGAGAGGCTGTTATGTCTGAAGACGTTGAAAAAATCAATTTAGATGATTATGTAGCGACGGGAGAAGGCGCAACAGCAGTCTCGTACACGCACAAGACTCGTGATACGATTGCTAAACTTTATTATCCCGGTTTTGAAGCGGACTGTGCTAAAAAAGATTTCTTGACATCTTGCAGTGCTTTTGGTTTGGGTGTCCTGACTCCAAAACCAATTCGGTTGATAACGGATGGCGAACGCTTTGGTGCTGAATATGAACTTATCCGGAATAAGCGTTCTTTTTCGAGAATTATTTCAGAAGAGCCGGGTCGTTTGCAAGAGCTTTCTTTGATATTTGCAGAAATGGCTAAGAAACTCCATTCGACGAAAGCGGATACGACGAAGCTTGTGTCTACAAAGGAAAAATTCCGTCGCTTTTATCTTGAAAAGGCTGTAGTTCCTGACTTTTACAAGCAAAAGGCCTTGGCTTTTATCGATACGGTTCCCGACACCCCGACTTGCCTTCATGGCGATTTGCAAATCAGCAATGTCATTACTGATGGAAAGCGAACGCTCTGGATTGATATGGGTGATTTCGGCTACGGTGACCCTGGTTGGGATTTGGGTATGTTGTGGAGCATGACGCACAGAATGGATGAGCAAAAGGCTAATCTTGTTTTCCACATGAGTAAAGAAAATCTTTTGGCTCATTGGAATATTTTCTATCCTGCTTATTTGGAAACGACGGACCCGCAGAAAATCGCAGAAGCCACGAAACGGATTTTGCCGTTTGCAGCGGTCAAGGTCCCTTATATGTTCTATATAGCAAAGCGTTTTCGCTTGCCGGATGAAGCCTACCCGCAAATCGCCAAACTGTTTGGATGAAATTATAAAGATATTTTTTGCAAATAGGCTACTTAAATTAACCATGGCATAAGATTTGTTTCTATTTTGTATAAAGAGAATGGAGCTTTGCTATGGAAATAGTGTTTGGGATATTAAAACGTGAAGAATTTGATGAAGTCGTGGCTTTGTCGTTTAGGGCCTATGAAAACTATGAGTATTTTTTGAATTTCTTCCCGGATTTAGAAGAAAGGCGTAAGGTGATATGGTCTGTTTTGTATGGAACGTGGCGCACAATTTTGAAAAAGTCGCATTTCTTAACGGCTAAAGTAGACGGAAAAATTGTGGGCTTGGCTGTGCTCGAAGACTCTCAATACAAGAGACCGACGGATTTGCAGTTCTTGCTTCATGGCTGGTGGAAAGTCTATTTTAGCGCAGGCATAAAACGTGTGAATGCTTGGGTTAATATGGATGAATCTGCTGGGAAACCTTGTCATGATTACCAGCACAATGGCGAAAATATTTGGTATTGTAGCTCGTTGACTGTGGACCCGCCATTTCAAGGAAAGGGCGTTGGTTCGCGGCTTATTGCATTCATGGAAAAATACATTCGTGAATATGGCGGTAAGCAACTGACATTGTTTACAAATTCAGAGAAAAATCTTGCGTTCTATAAGAAGAATAATTTTGAGGTTTTTGATGAACGCGATATTGCTGTCCGAGATGGCTTGAAAATGAGAAGCTGGAGCGTTAAAAAATCGCTTTAGCGCTATCAAGAAAAATTAATCTTTGCCAGCTCCGTAGACAACGGGGCCTTCTTCGTCATCGTCGTCGTTGCCATGTTCGGCGAGGTAAGCTTGGTATTCTTCGTCGGTCATTCCGCCTTCGTCATCTTCAGGCATGAATGACTTGCGTTCGGACTTTTTAGCGGGCTTCGGTTCTTCTTTGCGGCTTGCGCGGGCGCTGCGGTTCAAGTAGGCGATGTATTCCTCGTCCGTCATTTCGTTGCCGAAACTGTAAGAGGAGTACTTGTCTTCTTCGGGTTCTTCTTTTTCGACGGATTGAACTGGTGCCGGAGTGGGTTCGTCCCAAGTGCTGCTGGAACTGCTATGGGATGCCGTGGTGGTCGGCTGCGCGTTGTTAGACTGCGCGGAACTTGCGTTGTTGTAGAATGCTTGGGCCTTTTGCATAAAGGCGGCAAACTCTTCATCGCTCATCTGCTGGACAGACTGCTCGTTCAAACCTTGGAATGTGCTTTCTGCACTGGAATCGTCCGAACTTTCGGTGGTCTCTTCCGTTACGGATTCTGCTTCACCGGATTCAATTTCATCTTCATCAAGATTTTCTTCTTCAAGTTCTTCGACGAGTTCATCTACCGGTTCGAATGTGTGGGCGCGTTCTTCGGAATCGTCATCGTCGTTAGCGCCGAATTCAGGAATTGAACTCTTGCTAAGCACCGGAGCTTCGTCCTCGCTAGCGGACATTTCTGCACTTTCCAAAGTTGCGGACTGCGCGGCTTCTTGAGCCGAAACAGCTTCCGTATTTTCGACCGGGGCCGCAGCGTTGGCATTTGCAGTAGCGGCATTTTGGCTCGGTGCCGTTTCTGCGTTTTCTGAAGCTGTGGGCTGCACAGGAGCTTGATCCGTTGACTGCGCGAAATCTTGTGCCGGCGCTTGTGTGTCTTCAGCGGTTGCGCTTGCGGCCTGCTGAGCACCTTCGGCGGCATCCGCTTCCGCAATCATATCGGCAAACGGATTGTCCTGCACTTCGGAAATGTCTTCGCGACCTTCCAACATCGCGTTGAGGTCTTCTTCGGTGACATTCCTGCCGCGTTCCGTCCAAAGCACGGCTTCGCGCATCGTAGCGGCAAGGTCGCCCACGCTCTTTTCCTTGGAACGTGCAATCGCCTGGCTACGGATCGTTTCCACAAGCCCGGCCTTGACTTCGGGATCCTTGCTGAAAAACACGGTCTCGTGCGCCATTTCGTCGGCGTACTCGGGGTTGTTCTTTTTGCGGTAAATCCAAATCGGTCCGAAAAGTTCACTCTGACGGAAAACGATATCGTCCGTCTTGATCATTTCGAGCATGGCCATGAACGTCACCGCAGCAACAATCGGGTGGCTGTCGTTGTCGAGCAAGTCTTCAAAGAGTGCGCGTCCATGTACGTTCAGGTAGTTGTTAATCGCCTGCTGGCGGTCCTGAATGGTCACATAGTCCAATTCGATGTGGTGGATCGTCTCGGAAATCTTTGTCTTTAAGCTCTTTTGGTAAGCGCGGAAAAGCTGCCAGATGTTTGCATCGGCGAGTGTGTCGTCATCGCTCTGCGTCTTTTCAAGACGCCCACGGGAATACGTTCCGAAGTTCTTCGCTTCCATTTCCTGGAGACCACTTGCGACCTGCTTGAAGCGCTGGTATTCCAACATTTCCTTCATGAGCTTTTCGCGGTCTTCGTTGTATTCCTCTTCCATCTCCGGATCGCGTTCTTCGGCCGGGAGCAATTCCTGCACCTTGAGCGCCATCAAGCGGCTTGCCATGAACAAGAAGTCGCCCGCCTTGGAAAGGTCCGTTTCGGAATACTCGTTCACCCACTTGAGAAAGTCGTCTGCGATTTCAGCAATGGGAATCTGGTCGAGCGTCATTTCCTTTTTCTGAACGAGATAGACAAGCAAATCCATCGGCCCGTTAAACGAACCGATTTTTACTTCATAATCTTCTTGCTCAAGAGCTTCGGAATCAACCATTGAACTACA
>NZ_DGUZ01000017.1:300000-384123 GCF_002394865.1 Fibrobacter sp. UBA4297
GCACGCACCATGTCTGGGTGGACCATTGCACGTTTGAAGAGTATCCGCTAATCTTGGTTGATGTCAAGCGAGGCTCAAATGCGGTTACGCTCTCATGGAATCGTTTTGAAAATGCGCAGTCAGGCATTTTATTTGGGCTGGAACCGGACCTTTTCGTTGATTCAGCACAGACGTTGACTTTGCATCACAATTACTTCTCGAACTTGGAACTTCGAGGCGTGCTTGCGCGTCGTGGTAAAATTCATGCCTATAACAATTTCATCTACGATGTGGGGGATGCTGGAATGGAATGCTCGGATTCGGCGTCTTGTTACATTGAAGGTAATGTTTACAATAACAATGTGCCTGTTCGGGACTATCGCCTGAAAATTGAAGATGGCTCGCCGGATAAGGCTACGGAAGGCTATGTTTACATGATAGACAACTGGTTTGGCCGTAGTGGCGAAAATATTTCAGGCGATGCACTTGGGTTTAGGCCTGCTTACAAGGTCTCTGTAGATGATTCTAGCGCGGAGTTGGCGGTCCGTGTGAGGAATGAGGCTGGTCCCCGGTAATTACATTCCCCAGTGACGTTCGTTGGGCTTGAAATCCTTAACCTTGATTAAAAAGCCGTACTGCAACGGCAAGAAGTTGCTGTGTGCGAGGAGCTTCGGCATGAACTTGAGCTGCTTGCGGATGCCAATAGTCTGCTCAATTTCGAGACCGTTTTCTTTTGCGAAACGGCGGAAGCTCTTTTTGGTCCAGAACGTCTTGTGGTTGATGTCCAGGACGCCATAGCAGCGTTCGCCCTGGTCCACGCGCACATAGCGGAAGTCGCGGAACACGAGAATCTGGAAAATCGTCTCGATGCTCAAGAAGTTCGGGAGTGAAATCAGGATGTGGCCTTCCGGATTCAGATGCTTCTTGCAGAAGTTGATCATGTCTACCGGGTCATTTACATGTTCCAGAACATCGCAAATGACAATGAGGTCGAACTTGCGGTCTTCGGTGTACTGTTCGTAAAAGACGTGGTGGTATTCGTTGAACCCGCCCGGAACCTTGTCCGCAGTCTGCATATCTTCGCGATTTTCGGGCTCGATGGCGACCTTGTAGGCGTCTTTCGGGTAAAGAACGCAGTTTCTGCCGGATCCGGCTCCGATTTCTAGAACACTTTTAACATCGGGCGGAACGAGAATGGCAATATCACGGCGAACTTTATTTGGGTACATGGTCTATCCTTTTTGGGGTAATATACAAAATTTTACTATATTTGCGGTGCGAACTTTAAAGGAGCTATAATGCTTAAATCTACATTGCAACAGACCGATCCGGAAATCTATAACATCATCCAGAAGGAAGCCGAACGCCAGGAATATGGTATCGAACTTATCGCTTCTGAAAACTACACTTCCAAGGCTGTGATGGAAGCCATGGGTTCTGTGCTCACGAACAAGTACAGTGAAGGTTACGTTGGCAAGCGCTACTACGGTGGTAACGAAGTTATCGACGAAATGGAAGCTCTCGCTATCGATCGTTGCAAGAAGCTCTTTGGTTGCGACCACGTGAACATCCAGCCGCTTTCCGGTTCTCCGGCTAACGCTGCTGTTTACTTCGCCGTTCTCAAACCGGGCGACAAGGTCCTCGGCCTCAAGCTCGACCATGGTGGACACCTTTCTCACGGTCATCCGGTGAACTTCTCCGGCATGCTCTACAACTTCGTGCAGTACGAAGTCGATAAGGAAACTGGTCGCATCGATATGGACAAGGTCCGCGAAATTGCTCTCCGCGAAAAGCCGAAGATGATCCTCGCTGGTTTCTCTGCCTACAGCCGTAACCTCGACTGGAAGCGCTTCAAGGAAATCGCTGATGAAGTTGGCGCCCTCACCATGGCTGACATCTCTCACATTGCAGGTCTCATCGCCGGTAAGGCTATTGATTCTCCGGTGCCGTACTTTGACATCGTGACGACCACGACCCACAAAACTCTCCGTGGCCCGCGTTCCGCTATCATCATGTGCAAGGACCGCACGATCCAGAAGATGGTGAAGGGCGAACTCAAGGACGTTTCTTTGGCCAAGGAAATTGACAAGGGCGTGTTCCCGGGCATGCAGGGTGGTCCGCATGACCACATCAACGCCGGTAAGGCCGTTGCATTCCTCGAAGCTTTGCAGCCGGAATTCCAGGTCTATGCAAAGAATGTTATCAAGAACGCTCAGGCTCTCTGCGCTGAAATGCAGAAGCTCGGCTACAAGGTCATTAGCGATGGCACCGACAACCACCTCATCGTTGTCGATATGACTTCCAAGGGCGTTTCCGGTAAGGAAGCCGAAGTGGCCATGGAAAAGGTCGGCATCTCCTGCAGCCGTTCTACGATTCCGTTCGATCCGCGCAAGCCGATGGATCCGTCCGGTGTTCGTCTCGGTACTGCTGCTATCACGACCCGTGGCTTCGACGAGGAAGACACCCGCGAAGTGGCCCGCATCATCGACCGCGCTATCCAGGCTAAGGATGACGATGCTGCTCTCGCCAAGATTCGCGAAGACATCGTCGCTCTCTGCAAGAAGCACCCGCTTTATAAGTAGTGGCTAGTAAACAGTGGTTAGTGGTTTGGAATTGCTGCTAACTGCTGTTGTCATTCTGAGCAAAATTACTTGTAGGTTCTGAGGGCGGTCGCTTTGCTCCCTTTGAGGAATGAGTGCGGATTTTCGGTCCTTCGAGTAAAAGATGGCACCTTCGGTGCGAAAGATTAAAAGGCGACCCGTTAAAAACGGGCCGCTTTTTGCATTTGTGTCATACGGAAGCTTTACTCACGACTGTCATTCTGGAGCCACGCAGTGGCGATAGAATCCAAACAAGTGTTGTCTGTAGAGGACACTTTGCAAAGCTCGCCTTTTTTTTGTGTGATTTTGTACGCTTCCCGTTTTAGATTTATCCCAAAAAAAGGTGTCGGGATGTTGAAAAAATATGTGTTAGGGCTGTTTCTAGGCATTACGGCTGCTTTTGCAAGCGGCCAACAAAAAACAATTGCTTTCTTTACTCCGTGGTCGAATACGAATGCTGTCCTTTATATGGGCGGCGATTCTGTAGCCACCATGACTTCGCTTGAAAATTACTGCGGGTGGTTCAAGGCTACGGTAGATGCCCCTGAAAGCGATTTCAAGGTTTACTTTAAACAGACCGTCGGATTTAATTATGTCGGCGCCGAAGGCTTGGTCTCGACGGAACCGACTATGGCGACTGAAATTGCGCTTGATTCTGTGGTGGCCCTTTCGGATACGATTTGGGTTCAAGGCTACAAGACGGGTGTGCCCGCGCTATTTTCGAAATATCCTGGCGTTCTTGGCGATTGCCCGCTAAAGAAAATTCCTGTGACTGTTTACGACTGGCTTCATGGAACTAAGGGCGATGGAGACGGTAGCGGTAAAAATGGCGACCCGGCAAACGGTGTGAGCGCTGATTTTGGGTCGGGTGGATGCTCTGGCAAATCGAAGGCTGTGACGGGCATGGTCGAATACAATCTCGGTCCAAACGGCGTTCCTGTTCGTGCAAATCCGTTCCCGGAAAACTGCAAGATTACGGATCATTTGGATAGCTGGTTCTTGCCACAGGTTATCGGCATGGATACTGCGGGTAACGAGTACACCAATATGACTTGCCGCGACCTTTATGTTTCTTTGGACGATGATGGATTTTGGCTTGCAGAAGTGTCGAAAGACCGCATATCGGAAGGCAACGAAAAGAATTCAGATGGCATGTTCCTACTGGATGATTTTGAATATCTCGATGATGCAAAGACCGTTCCGAATCCTTATTTTGACCAACTTAAGGGAACAAAAATCGGCAAGCATAATTTTGGCTATACTGCAAAAATTCAGGCGACCTTTGAATATGTTCCAGGGCAGTATTTTGATTTTTATGGAGACGATGACGTTTGGGTGTTTATTGATAATCGATTGGCTGTAGATATCGGTGGCCAGCACGCCCAAGTGGCGGGTGCCGTGGATCTCGATACGATTGGTCAAAATACTGGGAACAAGCTTGTTCCTGGAAAGACTTATGATTTCCACATCTTTTACGTTGAACGCCATACGGGTTCCTCGAATTTCCGCATGCGCACCTCCATTGACTTGCATGTGGATGCGTCGATTTTCTTGACGTCTGATAATCGCGATGAAGGAAAGCGTTTTGAAATTTGGCAAATCAATAAGAAAAAAAAGCTGTCTTGCAATTACGATGCAAATTCAACGGAACTGGATACGATTGGAGGCGTCTCTACGTTTACGCTCACCGGCGGAAATCTTGCAGAACCTGAAATTCTTGATGTCGGAACGCATTACGAAGGCATCGTAATTACAAGCGATTCGACATTCTACATTGACTCGGCGGCGATTGTGTCGAATGTTGCCCTTGCTCCTGGTCATTACTTCTTGGAAATTACGTTGAAGGCAGATCCCAGCCAAAAGACTAAAGTTGAAATTACGGTTCCCTCTTATGCGGTGCCAAGCGTTGCTTTTATGAAGACGGATTGGACTATTCTCGGGAAAAATGTTTCTGGCGATACGGCGCAAATTGGCGAATGGGCGTATGCGACCTATCAAGTGAATATCGCCTTTTTTGAAGAATGGGCGAAGGTCAACAATTACAATCGAAAGATAAATCTATCATTCTCCGATGTGAATATTGATATTTTGGATACTGTGGACGGAAATAAAATCAATGCTGTGAATTTGGATGCAAATGGAAAAGCAACATTCTTTGTCCGTGCTAATGCGCCTGTGTCGGGCGTGACGCTTACGGCGAAGGGTGCTGCTGCAGGTGTGTCCGTGTGGACGGACCTTGTGTTTGCGGCTCCGCCGGTTCCCCGCGTGTCAAATGCCATTGCGATTGACCGAAACGGTGATGGTCGTGCCGATAGTTTGTATGTGCATTTTGATAAATCTCTCAAGCAAAAGAGCAAACTCGATTCTATCCAGTTTACTTTTGGGGAATCGTTTAATACGACCTCCAAGTTTACGATTGTCAATGAAAATGATATTGTAATTACGGCTGAAAACTTGACTCCGCAAAATTGCTCTGGGGATGTGTGCGGCTTTGGAAGCAAGGTCTTTACAGGGGGCACCTCGGACGTTTATGTCGGAAGTTTAAACAATTGGTTTACCTATGAAGACAAAGGAAAGACTGGTCGCTTCTATATGGAAAATGAACCCATTGCTGATGGGGTCGGGCCTGTTATTCTTACGGCTGTAAAATCAAAAAATAATAGTGGAAATGTAATGCTCTTGCTTACTTTCAGCGAAACCGTGTCCGATGAATCCAAAAAGAATTTTGTACAAATGTTCGATTTTCTCTGTGTACGTTCAGGAGAAAATCGTACTCCTGAAAATCCGATGCTGCAAGGAGGGGCTGATAAAACCATGTTGCTCATTTACGGGGCGACTGCAAAAGATGCGGTGCTCCCGACTAGTGGTGATCGCGTTCGTTTTACCGTTGATGGAATTGTTACGGACCTTGCACAAAATAAGGCCCATAAAGAGAACCCTTGGGTTGTCATAGCCGGGGATCAGGAACTTTCTCTTGAAAGTCCCAATGTGGTACTGATTGGCGAAGATCCTTATGATATCATCAAGAAGGATTCCGTTACACAGGCTCTGCTTATTCCTAACACAGCGCAGAATGCTCAGGAAATAGGGGATTCTCTTGGCGTTCAGGGAAGTCTTGTCGATTTCGATGTCTCGAAAATTATGATTGAACAGACTCAGACTGCAGTGAATCATCTTGATGCGTTTATTGAATCTCGAATTGATAATACGGTCCACTACGACACCACCGTTACAAGCATCAGCGAAGAAGAAGCTCTTGTGCAACTTTTTAACGACATCCGTACCGTAGTTGTGGATACGTCTTACGGGTTTAGCGAAGAGACGGTCAACGGGATTTTAGACGGAGCTATAAACGAGGGTAATTATAAATTAATAGTTCGACCGGAAGACCAGGCGCTTATCGCGACGATGGTCGAAGCGAATGTTGATGCGAGCCGCGATACCACCATTGCGATAGATGAAATTTTATCTGTAACGCAGGCAGACTTGTTCGATGCAATTCGACAAGGAAAAATGGATAGAGAACTTTTGCAAGCCGGTGTAAGCCAAGAACTGATTGATGCCATAAAAAATGGCGATGTAAATGAATTTAATATCGGTGAATATCGCAGTGGCGAAAAAACTGTAATTTCGGGTGATGATGTTGAACTTTATTACCATACGCGGTATTTCAGTCACTTGGGAGAATTTGTTGGAGATTATTCCAGTTCAATTAAATGTTCGGATCGTGATTTATATGGAGAAGAAGGTTGCTTAAAAACCAAGGGAAGAATTTTCCTAGCTTGGAATATGCGCTCTAATAATGGCCGTTTAGTGGGCACCGGAGTTTATATCGAACGCCTTGAAATCAAGGTTATCGTGAACGGGAAAAAAAATATACACCAGGTTCGGGATAAATTGATGGGCGTACGCCGTAAAGGTGGCGCGTTGTCTCATAAAAATAGTCTTTGAAATTGAAGCATATACAACACCCACAGATTCCAAATGCGCAGACTCGAAAGAGCCTGCGTTTTGCAATTCAGGGTGCTTTTAGCATTTTGTCAATGTTTTTTGTAACGTAGTTTGTTCTCTTTACCTTAAAAGAGGGTATTTTCATGCATAGAAAAATGTATGGGAGATATTGTATGGAATGTTTTAAAACTTCTCTTTGCGCGGCTTTTTCGCTTGCTGTTTCTACTTTTGCAGGCCTAATCACGACGGTTCCTTGGAACGGTCATCCGGGCGCGGCCACTTTCACGTTTGACGATGGTCTCCATTCCCAGACGAACAACCTTACGTTCTTGGACAACATGGACGCCAAGGTGACGTTCTTTGTTTGCACGGGAACGATGGATTTTTCGACCAATTCGCAACCGCACTTGAATTATGCCAAGAAAGGCCACGAAATCGGGAACCACACGGTCAACCACAAAAATTTGACGCAGGGTGCGGACCTCAATTCAGAAATTGGCGGTGCTGCCACAAAGCTCCGTAGCATGGGGCTGGAGGCGACTTCCTTGGCAACGCCTTATTGCGCCCAGAATGCGACTGTTAAAAATGCGATTAACCAGGAACATTTCATCAATCGCGGGTGCGGTGGCGGCGGCCTCACGGGCTGGGATAACGAACCAGATTGGATGCAGATAGATTCTCACTACTGGCAGGCAAGTAGCAATGTCGCGAGTTTCAAGAGTAGCCTCGATCAGGCGGCGAGCGGCAAGTGGCACGTGCAGCTGAATCACGGTGTTGTGGGCAACTGGGATGTGATTTCGACGGCGGATATCAAGACGCTTATTGAATATGCGGTTAGCAAGAATTTGTGGGTCGCGACGTTTTCTACGGTGGGCGCTTACCTGCGTGCTCATTTCACAATTGACAAGGCAACTGCGACGAATACAGCGAACGGTTTTACCGTCAAGTGGACTTCTCCGCATGCGCATATGCCAAAGAGCGTGCCGCTTCGCGTAAAGATTCAGGGAGCACAGGGCAAGACTGTAAGCCAGAAGGGTAAAGAGGTCAAGCCGAATTCCGACGGAACGTACACGATTGAATTTATGGCGCTTGAACTTGAAGTTTCGGGCGAACCGATTGAAGTCAAACCGTTCAAGGGCGCAATTGAAATTCCGGGAACTCTTGAAGCCGAAAATTATGATACCTACGCTTACAGCGATGCCGATGGCAAGAGCGATGAAACAGGCTACCGCAGCGATGATGCTGGCATTGTCAAGGGCGGCTCTGGCTATGCGCTTGGCTACACGAGTGCTGACGATTATTTCGAGTACACGCTCGATGTGAAAAAGGCGGGTAAGTACAAAGTAGTCATTAATGGCGCCACTGGCAATTCTACAGCGTCTTCCGTGACTGTTTCTGTAGGCGATAAAAAGGTTGAAACTGAAATCCCGTCTAAAGGCGATTGGGTCACGTATTCCGAAGTCGAAGCGGGCGAGTTGGAACTTGCTGCGGGCAAGCAGACGCTTCGTCTTACAATCAATACAAACTATATCAATGTCGACTGGATTAAGTTTGTGGATGAAACTGCGCAATCTTCAAGTTCCGTTCCGCAGTCCTCAAGTTCCGCGAATTTGGTTGAATCAAGTTCTTCGGCAACAAATGCGATTGTGCAGAAAATTGCGTTTGAACATGGCGTAGCGATGGTGCGTTGCCAGGTGTTCGATTTGAACGGCCAACTGATTAAGTCCGCGAATGTGATGGCGGGTTCCGTAAGCGAAGCCTGGAATCTCGTGAAGACTGGACTCCGAAAAGGCGCTTACGTCATGCGTTATGGCGAAGCGGGTCAAGGCTCGCATGTCGTGAAAGTTCGTTTGCAATAGCCAAAGACTATTAACTAATAACCAATAACTAATGACTAATAACTAATAACTAATGACTAATAACTAATGACTAATAACTAATAACCAATGATAAATAGCTCTCACTCCCGAGGGCTTTCTTTATGCACTAAAAACAACTTCCTACTTCCTACTTCCTACTTCCTACTCAAAAATAAAACCTATCTTTGTTTTGAAAACACGAGGTTTTATGCAGTCCTGGACCGAAATCAAGAATATTGAAAACCCCACAGAAGAACAGCAGCTCGAAGCGATTAAGCTGAACTGGTATGCCATCAGTCTCATCCAGAACCCAACTGAAACAGTGCAAAAGGCTGCATTTGAAAAAAATGAGCAGGCCATTCTTTATGTGAAATGTGGCCCGTGCGAAGCTTTGAAACAGGCGCTTAACGCCATGGACGAGGCTAAGTTTCTTACGGCGTTCAAGGCCGAACCGAACTTGCTCAAGTTTATTACAAATCCAGCTCTTCTTAAGGTTGCGGTTTCAGAGGATTGGCGCATTGTCCGTAAGATTGATGGCGCTTCCGATGATCTTTGGGCCGAGGCCGTTCGTCAGAGCGCGGACGCTTTGAAATTTATTCACAATGCTGGTGAAAAAGTGCTTGTCGCCGCTGTAGAACGCGATTGGAAGTACATTCAAGAAATTGAAAATCCGACGGCGGCTGTTGTAGTAGCTGCGGTCAAGCAGGACTACCATGCGTTTGAATATGTGAGTATCCGCCGCCGTACAGAACCGGTGCAGCTTGCCGCTGTCCGCACGGATTGGCGTTGCATCCAGTACTTGCAGCGTGCTTCCGAAAAGGTGCAGATGGAAGCGGTCAAGGCTTCTAAGGATGCTTTCAAACTTATCAAAAATCCGGCTCCTGCTGTCAAGGAATTCTGCGCGTGATTGAACTCGATTCGGTGACATTCCGTTATCCGAAATCTACGGCAGATGCTCTGTCTAATATTTCTCTCCATATCCCGCAAGGGAGTTTCTATGCGCTGATTGGCCCAAATGGCGCTGGCAAGACCACTTTGTTGCGCTTGCTTTGCGGACGCTTGGGCGCATTTAAAGGCTCTGTTAAAATTGACGAGTCCTTGCGGAATTCTGCGGGATTCCTGAATGCTGAAAAGTACGGTGTGCTTCTCGAAAATCCGGGCGTTTATCCGAAACTTTCCATCAAGGAATACCTCCAGTATTTTACAGGCTTTTATGGCTTTGGTGCAGAGAATTGGCGCGAAAATGGTGCCATGCTAGAGCGCTGCAAATCTTTTGCTGAACGCCTCAAGTTGCCGCCTCTCGACAAGCGCTTGGAAACGCTTTCACTCGGAAACCGCCAAAAGGTGCAGATTGTCCGTGCGCTTTTGCATAGCCCAAAGCTTTTGATTCTCGACGAGCCTGTTGCAAATCTCGATCCGATTTCAAGGGATACGGTTTGGCAACTTCTTGATGAATGGCGCAAGGAAGAAAATGGTACAGCGATAGTCTGTTCGCATGTGCTTGCCGAAATGGACCAGTGGGCAACGGATTATGCCATTATCGACTGCGGTCGCGTCTTGCAAAGCGGGCGAGTTGCCGATGTCAGTACCGATACTACTTCGTTTAAGATAAATGCTACAGATGCAACTCTTGAACAAATTCGCTCGGCTCTTGTTGCTGCCGGAATCTCTGCTGATGTTAATTTAGTGCAAACATCTCTATCGAAAATTTATAGAGATTTAATACACTGAATATAAGTTTTCTGTGCAAAGTCTTAGGAAGACAATTCTTAATTCCTAATTCAGACTTCCTAATTAATTAAAACGCTTGTGACAAGTCAAAGTCGAATCGTTTCCATGCGAAGCCTTCTGACTTGTGCCAGTTTGTAAGTCCCTTTTTGAAGGCGTAGTCCAGGCGGAATGTTAGGAATTGCCAATGGTAACGAATGCCGAGGCCGAGGCTTCCGTCTTGCTTGCGCTTGTAAATATCGTCCTTGACGTCTTTGACGAGTGCCCAGTCGCAGAATTGTACGATTTGCCAAGCCCTCAGGGATTTCCATGGAAGTGTCCAACGGAGTTCTTCGTTGATGCGGTAGTACATTGGCGTCAGTGCCGTATAGATTACTTCCTTGGTGGTGTCCTTGGTGACTACAGAACCATCGTCTTGCTTTGTTGTAATTTTTGTCGGAACTTCGGAGGAGTAGCCTGCGTAAATGCTTCGAAAGTCAAAACCGCGTACGGAACGCGAACCGCCCTGATAAAATACGCGAGCATCGTCTTCAATCGCCTTGTTGAAGAAACTACCGATACTTCCACTGAGCGCTCCGTAGAAAGTCCAGAACAGTGGAACATAAATGTTGACGGTACCCTCGCCGTATGTGTAAATGTGTCCGTCTTCGTATTGTGACAAGTCGTAAATCTCGTCTTCCTTGTGGACCTTTTGAATAAAGTTTGTTCCTAGACCGACCGTCGGCAAAAAGCGAAATCCTTTTGTCGGGTTAAAATAGTCGTCGGTATAGTCAAAGGTAAGTCCGATTTCGCCCTTGAGCTTGAAGAGCTTGTCTTCATTTTTGTTCACGTAACGCGTATCAATTGTACTACGGAATTTGATGTTGTTTGTAATTCCGAAGGTCAAGTCGCCTCGGTTAATGACTTCGTATCGTTCTTCAACGCTGTCGGGATATGCAGGCGGGTGGATTTTTTCGTGGTTGAACGAAAGACGGTCCACAAAGCGGATTGCTGTCGGGATGAATGTGAATGCCGTTCCGAACAAGAGCGGGTTTGCGTAACCGAGTGTGATTTCTTGTTTGTGCTGCGCAATCTGAAAACTTGTCGAAAATTCATTGAACTTTCCAAAGAAGTTTTTGTGGTCTGCATACGCCATGGCGCCGAAACCGTACATTTCTTCAAAGAAAAATCCGTAACGAGCTTCGCCCGGAACACGCTCGATAACATCCAAATGCACGTCCGAGAGGCCGTCTTCGCGCAATTCATCGTTTAACTTGACTTGCGTAAACAATTGTGTAGAATAGAGCTTGTTCTTAAAGTTGAAATACTGGTTACCGTCAATGATTTCGCCCTTGGGAATGCGCCAAAGTGACGATAGCCATTTTGTATCCGTAAGTCCTTGTTCCGGGGCGGTCTTGTTTTCGTTCTTGTTCATCACACGTTGAGTCGTTGTGTGGATGTCGCCCATCAGAACTTTAGGGCCAGGGTTTACGTTGATGATGACATTGATTTGTTTTGCCGTCGTATCGATGTGCTCTTCTGAAGACAGGTAAACGTGCAGGTTGCCTTGCTTGCGGTAGGCTTTCTGGATTTCCTGGAGATCTTCGGAAATGTCTTCCTGGTTGTAAAGTTGGTGCTTGGTAATTTTAAGCGACCCCAAGTCTATAGGTATTTGCTCGTCGCCTGTAGAAATGATTTTGGCATCGTTGAATCGATAGCAGACGCCTTCGCTGACTGTGATGTAGTAATCTCGCTGTAAGCGACCATTTGACAAGGGCTCGCGGCGGATTTCCATTTTTAGGTCAAGGCTGAAATAACCGCGTGAATAGTACAAGGCGCGCACATTTTCCGAAGAAAGGCGCATCAAAAAGTCCTGCTTGATGGTGTCAAGCTGCCCAAATTCATCTGGAATGTCGAGCTGTTCGTTTAGCTGGAATTTTGAGAAAATCTTGTTCCCGCTGATAGAAACGGACCACGGATTCTTATCGTCGTCATCAGCAAACGTAAATGTTGAAAAAATTAACAGTGCGCAAATCAGTAGAATCATTTTGCAGTCTCCGTAGATTTGGTTGCTGTAGAGTCGCTTGCCGATTCATCGTTTGGCTGTCGCATCGCTTTTGGCGGGCGAACCGTTTCGCAGTGCCCAATGCCCAGAATGCAGGGGTTCCAGAACTTGTACGTATAGTTCACGCTGATGTTTTTTTCAACGCGGTTTGCGCTATTGCTTTCTGTACCAGAGTTTGTATGATATTGCTTTGCTGTGAGTAGGCCGTTTAACGAGAGTGATGGCGAGAAATGGTTCTTGTGTGAAGATTCCTTGTCCTGGAATACAGGAAGTGTATATGTAGCGCCAAACTGTTGCGCCTGGTCGTATGTCGGGGATGTGCTTTGGTCTTGTGTATAACCAAAGATTAAGCTCAAGTTCTTGACCCAGCGATCAAGAGAAATCGGAATCTTGACGTACGAAGAGTCCTTGTCGTTACCGGAGTTGTCGAACAACATCACCTTCATGTCGATATCGCCAATGTAGTCGCCGCCCAGGGTCTTGTTTGCCGTTGATGAAATGAACTTGCCGATAGCCCTGCCTGCAAGCTTGTTCCAGTCTGTTGAACCGTCAGATTCCGTAGCTACGCAACCAAGGAATATATTGCGGTACGTGTCTGCCGCTGTAGATTCTGTCCCGCAGTTTGAACTCGGGTTGGGTTGTGGGTTTGTAATGGTTCCTTGTATATCAAGGTTGATAGGACAAGTCTCTTTTTCATTATCGCTAGATTCCGTACAGTAGGGGAGCTCTTGCATACTGGAAACATCTATGATGCCGTGCTGCCACGGAACATCGTTCCAGGAAATGCTGAACGTATTGAGGTCAAATTCATAAAGGTCTTTGACGCCGATGAATCCGTTGTCTGCATTGGTGACGTCACCGCGTAAAATTGGTCTTGTCGTTGTGCCAAGGACCCAAATGTCAAGCGTTAGCGGGAACGCGGCAAACGGCGTGATAATTTCAACAGAATCGCTTTGGGAGTCGCTGATGTGGAACGACAAGTCAATTGGAGTTGAAACAGAAATCTTGGCTTCGGTCTTTTCTTTGTTACGCAAGTTGGCTATAGCATTGTTGAGTAGCGATAAAATTTTGTCTAGAGAACTTGGCGTGATTTCGATATCCAAATCTTTTCTGTAGACGAGCTTGTCTATGATAAAGTTTCCGCTAACATTCTTGTTCTTGATTTGTCCGTCCTTCGTGTGCGGAATATTAAATGTGATATCGCTTTTCCCAGTTAGGTTTGCTGTACCGAATGTCTCGTCATCGAACTTGTACTGGATTAGCGGAATGTTTGCAACGAGTGACATCTGCTCTTCGGAATCTTCTAGATGGCTTGTGACACCTCGCAAGGTGACTGTGTGGTTGTCTGTTTCAAGGGTATATTTTTCGGTACTGATGTCAATTGCTTCAAGCTGCAATGTTTGCAAGTCATAGAGCAAGGTGGCAAACAGCATGTCGCCGATTTCGTTCTGCGTCGAAATCTCGTTCATTTCGAGTATGCCGTCCTTGAGTTCCCCACGGATGTGAATTGGGAAATTCATCGGGAGCGTAGAATACTTGACGTTTGTGGAGTCTGATCGGATTTGAGCATTGATGCCCTTTAGGCCTTCGTGGAGTGCCGCTTGTACATCAATGGTCAAGTCGGTCTGTTCGATTTCGGCTCGGGTCTCTGGAATGAGCCATGTTCCGCCGAACTTGATTTTACCTGCGAAGTCGAGGTCGTTGTTTATTGTTCCGTTGCTTTTGATGAAACCGCCATTCGGACTCTGGTAGGTAAGGGATACTTGTCTTGTGGAATCGAAAATGTCTTCTACGACAACGTTTGCATTACCGGTCCAGACGCCGTTCATAATGTCGAAGTTGGTGAGCAGTTCAACCTTGTTTTTCTTTGCCGAAACGTTAAGTTGCTTGAGGTTGTACAGCTCTGGAGGAATGTTTGTGAAACTCAGGTCTTTGAATTCGATATTTCCAAGCAGGCCTGCATCTTCTTCAAACGTAATGTCGCCATTGAAACTGCCCGAAGCTAGCGTCGTGTCGCCGAGCGGTTCCAGGAGAATCGGCAGGTTGAAGTCCTGAGCCGATGCCCATGCATGCAAAATTTGAATGGGCAGCATGGCTGTTGGCTTGTAATCCGGGTTTGAATCGTTTGGTAAAACAAAAGATGCCGCCATGGCGACTTTGTTACTGTTGTGCGTAAATACGGCCGTATCAACAATTACGGTATCGCCAATTTCTCTAATCTTGGTGTGACCGTGGAGGATGAATGGTTCAACGTTACCATCGATGTCCAGTTCTGCGGCGCCGACTCTGGAATCTAGGTTATAGTCTATTGTGCCGGTTACGGTTCCCTTCAGCTTGTCGCTTAGCACGATATCCGAGAACGGGATGGTCGAAATCTCGGCGTGATCCGCCTGCGCCCAAACGAGAAGCGAGTCGCCAACGTGTACGACTGTTTCGGCTGAACCTCCGTTCTTTTGCTTTAGGCGCCATGAGGTGTGAAGCGTCGGTTCGTGGTAGTCGACATCGCCTGAAATGAACAGTTCTTCGTTCGGGGTATAGATGGTCGCTTTCGGAAAATCAATGTATTTACGTCCGAGGTCAAGGACTAACTGCATTCGGAGCGAATCTGCCTTGAAATGGTATGCGTTGATGATGGAATCAACTTTTACGAATGCGCGCAGTTTGTTGTTTTGGAAGGAACCAATGATTTTTGGATTGCGACCGATTTCAACATTGCCTCGTACCCAGTCCAGCGCCCAAGGTTCCATCGCTGAAATATTGGCCGCAAAGAAAACCTTGAGACTGTCCTTGGTCTTTACGTGAGCCCTGACGACTGAGCCTTCGCGAGTCTCGATGGATGCGTCGATGTCGTTGCCGGTTTTGGTAATGGACTGGATATCCATGTCCATCGGCATCATTTGCGGGCCGTACATGGCGCTCATGTTTGCAATTTCACCCGAAAAGTCAAAGTCCAGCTTGTCGTTGATAACGCCGTCTAGGGCGATTGAGCCACCTTCGTTGTTCTTGAACGAACTTTCGATGATTGTTTGCTTTGGCGTCCCGTTGACTTTGATTACAGCGTCTAGAGGCAAGAACGGCCAGTATTCGCCGATATGAGTCTTTAGCGTAAAGTTGTACTGTAGCGTTTTTTTGGTGAGCGATGTTGAAACGTTTCCGTTGATGTTTAAGTTGCTTATGGTCGGGATTGCCTTTGAAAGTTTCATCGGAACCCAGTTGAGCGGTTCCTTGACGTTCACGTTTGTTGATGCCTTGAGCTGCGTGAGGTCTTTTTTCGGGGCGGACGCGTTCAGAACGATGTAGTCGTTGGAGGTTGCTATCTTTCCGTTTGCGATAAGGTTCTTGTCTTCGAAGTCAATATCGAGCTTTAATGAGGCCGCATCCTTGATGTAGGAACCCTCGATGCTATCGGCGCTAAGCGTGACGTTCTTTTGGCCTACATTTTCGAGATGAATGTTTTGTGCTTTCCAGCCCATGTCACCCATGGTAAAGTCCAGTTTGCCCAGGTTGAACTTTACAGGGAACGGAATCCTTATTTTGTCAGGGAATTCAATTGGCCCTGTAGTTTTGGACGTGTCCTTGGTTATCTGCTTGGCTGTTGTGTCCGGCACGAAATTTGCCGAGACCTCGTTTGCTTCTAGCAAAATTCCACGCTTTTCGCCAAACGGAGTGACATCGAGATGTGGACCGCGAACCATATAAGTCGATAGCCCCTGCTCAACCTTGATGGAATCGTAGAAGTGCTCCAGGAGGTTGTTTTGACGGTGTCCGTAAGGGGTGATTGTTACATTACCGAATGTATGCGGGGTAGAAAGCAGTTCCTCGATGGCAAAATGAACATACCAGACGCCGAGAGCTACAGCGCCTACGACAGCCGTCGTTAAGGCTGCCTTTATAAAAAAGATTGAAAGTAAGCTTTTCAAGTGCCCCTAATATAGATAATGTTGGTGTTTATTAAATGTATGCTTACGTGGAACTTACGCTTGAACGTATATAGAACTGTAAATTATTATTTATTTAGAATAAAGTAATTTGTTGCTAGTCGCTAGTCAATGGTCATTAGTCAATGGTCGACAATGCTTTATTTCCCAAGTTCCCAAAACTTCACTTTTAGAATCTCTAGTAACTAATAACTAATGACCAATAACCAATAACCAGTAACTATTAACTATAAAATTTTATTATATTCACGCTCACACAATCATGAGGACATTATGAAAAAAGCTTTGCTTGCGGTTTTCTCTTTCTGTACCCTCGTTTTTACAGGGTGTAATTCTATCGGAGATAAGGATACTCTCGTTGCAAGGGTGAATGGTGAACCCATTTTCAAGGAAGACTACGCTTTCATGATGCGTGTGGGAAACATTGTCCCGAACACAGAACAGATGAGGAAGGCTTCTAGCTCCTTGTTCAGCCGCAAAGCGCTTTATACGGTCGCTCTTCAGAAGAATCCTGAACTGAAGGACGAACTTGCGGCCCACAATGTCGCCTTGGAAAATTACCTCCTCACGTTCGTCTATCAGCGTCTCTATGCGATGGACCGCCTGATGTACAGCGATGATGAACTTGCCTTCTATTACGATAAGCACCGCGACCAGTTTGCCGATTCGCTTTCCTACATGAATCTTCGAGACAAGGTGGCCGATGCCAAGTATATCGAGTCCAATTACGATTCCCTAAAATCCTATGCTTACAAGCACAGAAGTCTGGATGATTCCACTGGTGATGTCAAAATCACTTACGACGTCAAGGAACGTTTCGTTTCGGACCATCGCCAACGGATTGTTCGCGAAATGGGCCCGGCCCTCCTGAAAAAGTACAATATTCAGGAAACCGAAATTCAGATGCCCACTCCTGAGGCATATTACGAAAAGCACAAGAACTTGTACATGACGCCGGGTGGATATGTCGTCTACCATGTGGAATCTGCGGATTCTGCAAAGCTTGCCAAGCGATTCAAAGGCAAGAAAATCGACCTCAAGGCGTTCAAGAAAATTGCTTCCAAGTACAGCGAAAACAAGGATACGAAGGCCGCTATGGGCTTTGTCGGTAAGGTCGTTTTTGGACACCCGCTTCCGTATGGCATTGGCTTTGTTCCCAAGATGTTCGAATTGCTGTATAGCCTGCCGGATGGCGCTGTTTCGCCGGTTATCGCTTCTCAGTCAACGGGCCGTTACCACGTATTCTTCCGCGTCTCGGCTGTTGATGGAGAGTTGAAGCCGTTCGACCGTGTCCGCAAGGCCATTGAGCGCGACCTTGCCACGACTGCAAATTATGAACTCGATTCTTCTTATGTCCTGGTGACAAAGAATGGCGAACCTGCAATCCGTGAAAAGGATGTCCTGCTTGCGTACGAGGACAATCCGATGATGATCCGTTCCCGCAGGACGCACGACCAGGTGGTGAAGGCTCTTGCGCTCCAGCTTGCTTTTGCTTCTGAAGCTCGCGAATTGGGTCTCGACCATTCTTGGGAATACCGCGCTTTGAAGCGCCAGAGCGATGTGGATTATGTCATCAAGCTCTATAGGTCGAAAGTCCTCAACCATATCGTCGTTCCTGAAGATTCCCTGAAGGCTCTCTATGCACGCATGGGAAATCCGGCGCACCCGACATTGTCTTACGAAGAGTCCCGTTCTGAGCTGAGCGACTGGTTTGAAATTCCTGAAAACATCATGAAGAGAACGTACTACTATGCCGAAGAAGACTTCTTGCCGGAAACCTACGAACAGGCAAAGGCTCATGTGTTCGAACAAGCTTATTTGATATTCCGTTCGGGCCGCTGGGACAAAGAAGTCGTTACCTCATGGGGTACCGCAAAGGTGGATCTTTTTGCAGACAACATTACGCTCTTGCCGCAGGAATGGTCTGTGGAGCTTGCCATGAGATCGGCTGATTCCTTCTATACGCAGGCTAAGGATCTTGAAAAAGCATACCTTGCATGGTCTGGAATCCGTGACCGCTATGCCGACATTGATTCTGTCGCAAAAAAGGCCACGTTCGAACTAGCCCATGTCTATAGCGACAAGGAAGATTACGACAAGGCCCAGCGCGAATACAGGGCTTTCTACCGCACGTGGCCGGACTCCCCGGATGCTGAAAAGGCGATGTTCAGCCGCGGCTTCATCCTGAACGAGAACCTGCACAAGAATGATGAAGCGCTCAAGGTCTTTGAAGAATTCAAAAAGCTCTACCCGAAGAGCGACCTCACTGAATCTGTCGATTGGCTTGTCCAGAACATCAAGAGTGGCGGCAAACTCGCCGATGATTTGATGAAGAAAATCGAAGCCGAAGAGTAGCGGCTTAGAACTTAGAACTTACCTTTGGCCACTTAGTGCTTTAGCACTTAGGTGGGAACTTAGAACTATCTCTTCTCTCTAAAGGGAAAAAACTAAGTTCTAAGAGCGAAGCGGGCTAAGATCTGCCAACTAATAATCTATATTTCTCACATCTTTAACTTAAAAGGTACTACTATGGAAATGACATTTGCAATGATCAAGCCGAATGCTGTTAAGTCTGGCTTGATTGGTCGTATTATCGATCGCTACATCAGTGCCGGTCTCTCTGTCTGCGCCGTCAAGATGCACCAGATGACCTCCGAAGATGCTCGCGGTTTCTACGCTGAACACGTCGAGAAGCCGTTCTTCCCGGAACTCGAAGCCTACATGACCAAGGGCCCGTCCGTGATGCTTGCTCTCGGTGGCGAAAACGCAATTGCAAAGGTCCGCGCCATTAACGGTGCTACCAATCCTGCCAAGGCGGAACCGGGTACCCTCCGCTACGATTTTGCTCCTTCCATGACCGAAAACGTCGTTCACAGCTCCGATAGTCCGGCTTCTGCAGAACGCGAACTCGACTTCTGGTTCAAGAAGGAAGAACGCTACGCTTACGAAATGCCTTCTCTCAAGGCCTGCTGCGTCCTCTAATTTTTAACAATAAAACCATCCTTCTAAGGAGTAGACTCAAATGCAATGGATCATCAAGTATCTTACCTCGTCCATTGGTAAGAAGCAGATCATGGGATGCACAGGCGCCTTTCTGGCTCTGTTCATCTTTGGCCACATGTGTGGCAACTTCCAGCTCTTGAACTTCGACCAGGCTGCGGCACAGGCGTCCTACAACGCTTATACCGAATTCCTGACCGGATTCAACCCGCTCCACTTCCCGGTGAAGATGATTTACCTCGTCGAACTGGTACTCGTGGCTGCCTTTGCCATTCACATCTTCCTTGCTATCAAGCTGAAGATTGAAAACAAGAAGGCTCGTGGCGGAATTGAATACGAAGTCAATGCACGCAAGGGCAAGAAGACTTTCGCAACTTTCACCATGATCTGGTCAGGGCTTTTCATTCTCGGCTTCCTCATCCAGCACCTCATGATGCTCAAGTTCGGTGAACACTACCTCTACATGAACGACAAGGGCGAAATCATCCGCGACATGTGGCTCACCACGATCCAGATGTTTGCAAATCCGGGTTGGGCTGCTTTCTATGTTGTTAGCATGTTCGTCATCGGTATGCACCTCTTCCACGCCATCTCCTCTGCATTCCAGACGATGGGTATCGCTCACCAGAAGTGGACCCCGATTATCGATATCGCCGGTATCGTTTATAGCGTCGTCGTGGCACTTGGCTTCGGCATCACCGCTGTTGCCTCTTACTACCTCGCTAACCAGCCTGAAACCCAGGCTCTTATCGAAAAGTCCCGTAGCCTCCAGCAGCAGTACGAACAGCAGAAGGCAAATGCCAACAAGGCTGCTTTCGTCATTCCGTCTGTTGGCGAAGTACAAGTTTCTTTCAATATTGAAAAGTAAGGAGCCCACTAATGATTCTTGATTCTAAAATCCCCGGTGGTTCCATCGAAGAAAAGTGGACCAAGCACAAGTTCGAACTCAAGCTCGTGAACCCGGCTAACAAGCGTAAGTTCACAGTGATCGTCGTGGGTACTGGCCTTGCAGGTGCATCTGCTGCCGCATCCCTCGGTGAACTTGGTTACAATGTCAAGTCTTTCTGCATCCAGGATAGCCCGCGCCGTGCCCATTCCATTGCTGCACAGGGCGGTATCAACGCTGCTAAGAACTACAAGAACGATGGCGACTCCGTTTATCGTTTGTTCTACGATACCGTTAAGGGTGGTGACTTCCGCGCTCGCGAAGCCAACGTGCACCGCTTGGCAGAAAACTCCAACTTGATTATTGACCAGTGCGTCGCTCAGGGCGTTCCGTTCGGTCGTGAATACGGTGGCCTTTTGGACAACCGCTCTTTCGGTGGTACGCAGGTTTCCCGTACGTTCTACGCACGTGGTCAGACGGGTCAGCAGCTCCTCCTCGGTGCATACCAGGCTCTCATGCGCCAGGTTGCCGCCGGTAAGGTGAAGATGTTCCCGCGTCGCGAAATGATGGACCTCGTCGTGATCGACGGCAAGGCTCGCGGTATCATCGTTCGTAACCTCATCACTGGCGAACTCGAAAGCCACGTTGCAGACGCTGTCTGCCTTTGCACTGGTGGTTATGGTAACGTCTACTACCTCTCCACGAACGCTCAGGGCTCCAACGTCACGGCCGCATTCCGTGCTTATAAGCGCGGCGCTCTCTTTGCAAACCCGTGCTACACGCAGATCCACCCGACCTGCATTCCGCGCCATGGCGACCTTCAGTCCAAGCTCACCTTGATGAGTGAATCCCTCCGTAACGACGGTCGTATTTGGGTTCCGCGCAAGGCTGGCGATACCCGTTCTCCGGACCAGATCCCGGAAGAAGAACGTTACTACTACCTCGAAGAAAAGTACCCGAGCTTCGGTAACCTGGTGCCGCGTGACGTGGCATCCCGTAACGCCAAGCAGGTCTGCGATGCAGGTCTCGGCGTGGGTAACACCAAGCAGGCAGTGTACCTCGACTTCGCCGACGCTATCCAGCGTATGGGCGTTGCAGGTGTCTCTGCCAAGTACGGCAACCTCTTCCAGATGTACGAAAAGATCACAGACGAAGACCCGTACAAGGTCCCGATGCGCATCTTCCCGGCTATCCACTACACCATGGGTGGCCTCTGGGTTGACTATGATTTGATGTCCACCATCCCGGGCTGCTTCGTTCTTGGTGAAGCAAACTTCTCCGACCACGGTGCAAACCGTCTCGGCGCTTCTGCTCTTATGCAGGGCCTCTCCGACGGTTACTTCGTCATTCCGTTCACCATCGGCGGCTACTTCGCGGGCACCAAGCTCGAAAAGGTCTCTGAATCCGATGCTGCCTTCGAAGACTGCAAGAAGCAGACCGAAGAACGCATCCACAAGCTCCTCTCCATCAAGGGTCACCGCACTGTTAACGATATCCATCGTGAACTCGGTAACATCATGTGGGAATACGTTGGCATGGCTCGTAACGAAGCCGGCCTCAAGACGGCTCTCGAAAAGATTCCGGCACTCCGCCAGGAATTCTGGGAAAACGTCAACGTGCTCGGCTCCGAAGGTTCCTTCAACCAGAACCTCGAACGTGCTGGCCGCGTTGCTGACTTCCTCGAATTCGCCGAAGTCCTCACTCTCGACGCTCTCCATCGTAAAGAATCTTGCGGTGGCCACTTCCGTGAAGAAAGCCAGACTCCGGAAGGCGAAGCAAAGCGCGATGACGAAAACTTCTGCTACGTCGGTGCTTGGGAATACAAGGGCGACGGTATCACACCGGAACTCTCCAAGGAACCTCTTACCTTTGATAACGTCCACCTTGCTACTAGGAGCTACAAATAATGAGCGGACTGAATTTGACTTTGAAGATTTGGCGTCAGAAGGATGCCAAGACCAAGGGACAGTTCGAAACTGTCAAGATCAACGATGTTTCTCCGGACATGTCCTTCCTGGAAATGCTCGACATTGTGAACGAAGAACAGATGAAGCAGGGCAAGGAAGGCTTCGCTTTCGACCACGACTGCCGCGAAGGTATTTGTGGCATGTGCTCTCTTGTCATCAACGGTATGCCGCACGGTCCTGACCATGCAACGACTACCTGCCAGCTTCACATGCGTAAGTTCAAGGATGGCGATACCATCGTGATCGAACCGTGGCGCGCCGCCGCATTTCCGGTTATCCGTGACTGCGCTGTGGACCGTACCGCATTCGACCGCATCATCGCCGCTGGCGGCTTTGTTTCCGTCAACACCGGTGCCGCTCCTGAAGCATCCACGATTCCGGTTCCGAAGGCTGATGCCGACCGCGCCTTCGACGCTGCCGCTTGCATTGGTTGCGGTGCTTGCGTCGCTGCATGTAAGAACGCCTCTGCTATGCTCTTCGTCTCCGCTAAGGTTTCTCACCTCAGCTTCTTGCCGCAGGGCAAGGTCGAAGCAAAGAAGCGCGTTTTGGCCATGGTCGCCCAGATGGACAAGGAAGGCTTCGGCAACTGCACGAACCTTTACGAATGCCAGGCCGCCTGCCCGAAGGGTATCACCGTCGATTACATCGCCAAGATGAACCGCGAATACCTCGGCGCAACCGTGACCTACGCCGAAAAGGTTTATGGCAAGGATTAATCCCTGACATGTCATCCCGGACTCCGTTCCGGGATCACCTTTCAAAAAAGGACCGCAGCGATGCGGCCCTTTTTGCGTACAAATAAAAGAATTACATATTGTCTAAAATACGCAGCATTTCTGCTGGAGTGACGACTTTGGGGTGCTTTGGAAAATGCTTCAGGTTTCCCGTGACAAGAAACGCGTCATCGGTTTTATTCTTTTCCATTGTGACTTCAAAAAATACGACGTCTTTGGGGTCTGGAAAATTGCCAACAAGCGATTCTACGGTTGTCATGTTTTCACCGATTGTCTTTAAGCGTGAAAGCAAAAATTCGACAGTCTCTTTTGGAAAATGAAATTTTTCACGGGAGAGCACTTCTTCGTATTCTTGTAAGATAGAATCATTGAAAACGGGAATAATCTCGTGGGTGTAGGTTTGTTGCACGACCTGCCCTGGAATGGAATCCCATTTTAGCAATGCGGAGACCAGCACGTTCGTGTCAATGACTGCGTAGCATTTCATTTGCCGGCTCGGACCTGTGCGATTTCGTCGTTGATTTCATCAAGAGACATATCTGCAACTCCTGCATCGGCGGCAGACTGCGAAGCCTGTTTCATGGCTTCGAGAACATCGGCGGGAGCGGCTGGACGGAGCTTCATACTGAAGGGTATGCCGTTTTCCAGAATGGTTCTGGCAAGGAACATGCGGACGGCTGTCGGCAAGTCGATGCCGAGCTTTTCGTATATGCTTCCTGCTGCAGAACGGGTCTTTTCGTCCACCCTGACTTGCAATAGCGTACTTGACATGATGGCTCCTTTGCTTTGCAGAAATCTACAAGTGCGTTTGAAGTTGATTGTAATACTCTTGTATTAATATACAATATTCTGGATGAAAAAACAAGTCAATCTTGCACTTGTGCACAAGATTTTCAAGGTTGTCTAACTAAAGTTTGCGTTATTTGTGTGGTTGTGTGAAACAAAATGTTGTGTTTTTAGATAAAATGTTTCACATAAAAGGAGCAAGATGGCGTCTTGTTCCCTATGTCATCCTGGAGGGGCGTAGCCCCGATAGGATCTCAAAGCATTAAAAGGGACCGCAGCGATGCGTCCCTTTTTGCGTATGGTGGGGAGGGACAAAACCTGATTCGTGGTTCGGTTCTATTTTAGTTAATGTTACTTTTAGGGGTATTTTTGCGTTTTCCCAATCCGCCTGTGGTGGAAAAAGACTATATTATTCATCGAAAATAGAGAGTTTCTCTTATTCTCAGCATGAAATCTCGACAATTTCAACCCAAGAGAATAAGACGGACGCTCACGTCTGTCGGCATGCAAGTGCCGGCAACGGTTCGCTATGCAGGCCGCCCTTGTGCGGTCCGTTTGTGCGTATCGGCCTTTATGGGGCGTGGGTTGTTTGACCTTATTTGGGTAGGCTGTCGAGAGCCTCATGCTGTAAGGACATTCAACTCCACGCCTTTTTTGTGCGGTAAAATGCCAGAATAAGAGAAATTCCCATGAGTCAGCTCTTGTTCTTGGCATGGAATCTCGACAATTTCAACTCAAAAGAATAAGAGGGTACTCAGAAATCCGGACGCATACGCGCCCTGTTTTGGCGTGGGCGTATTGTATGCCTAGGGCGTCGTGTATTCTCTTTTTGTGAAATCGCCGTAATCCAGTCCCCGAACGGGAGCGAAACAGAACGTTGCGCTTGAAGTTCGGGAGAATGGAATGAAAAACATTGCGGCTGACACGCCTGTCCGGCAAATCTTTGACGTGTATCGAGGAGCCGTTCTCCCCATATTGCTAAAGGACAAGACCACGGGCAAGAATATCCTGTGGGCCACGGACGAATACGACGCCATTTCCCCGAAAAGCGAAATAGAATTCAAGGACATTACCGGCGGGAGCCTGATGCTTGTGCGTCCGCGAATCGCCAAGACCCTTGATGCACAAAGGGACCGCACCAAGAAGCGAGCCGAAGTCTTTACGCCATCGTGGATTTGCAACCAAATGAACAACGCCCTGGACGATGATTACTTGGGCTATACGGGAGCTTTCAATACCGAAGGTGATAGGGCTTGGACCAGAAACCGTAAAAAAATCCAGTTTACCGACGGAAAAACCTGGCAAGAATACGTTGACCAGACAAGGCTTGAAATCACCTGCGGCGAAGCGCCCTTCGTGACGAGCCGCTACAACCCTACAGATGGAAATTTTATCGAGGTCAAGGATCGCATTGGTTTCTTGGACCGTAAACTCCGCGTGGTCGAAGAGAATGCGGATGGTGACGAATACAAGAAATGGTCCATGCGTTCTTTGGAAAGTTGTTATGGGTACGAGTTCCAGGGGGACAACCTCTTGATTGCCCGCATCAACGTGTTCTTGTCTTGGACGGAACATTGGGAAAAGAAATTAGGCGAAAAACCGGACAGAACGACGGCGCGGAGTGCCGCTAACGTTATTGCGTGGAACTTTTGGCAGATGGATGGCCTTACGGGCAGGACTCCGCAAATCAAGGAAAAGAATTGCGGACAAATGACGCTTCCCGGATTCGAAGTGGAAAACGAAACCGGCGACTCCGATGCCACCGAGGAATGCCTGATTTTTGACTGGCGAAGACGCTTCAGCCGGACCTACAACTCTTTAAAATCAAAGGAGAATGGAAAATGAAAAAATTCTTTGCCGTAATCGGAAACCCGCCGTATCAAGATGAATCGTTAGGGGGTAACGATAGATATGCTCCTCAAATTTATAATACTTTTATAGATGAATCGTATCAAGTTGCTGATATGACTGTATTGGTTCATCCTGGTCGTTTTTTATTTAATGCAGGAAGTACTCCAAAAGCCTGGAATAAAAAAATGTTGAATGATGAACATTTCTGTATCCTGGATTATAAAAATGACGCAAGAGAAGTGTTTCCAAATACTTCAATAACAGGTGGTGTAGCGATATCTTATCATTCTCACAAAAAAACTTTTACACCGATAGAGGTTTTTTCTCCTTTTCAAGAAGTTAATTCGATTCGGAATAAAGTTGTCAAAAGTGAGGATTTCAAATCGCTGTCGAATATTGTAGTTTCTGCTTATTCCTACCATTTTTCAGATAAACTCTATGAGCAATATCCTGAATTAAAGGGAACTCTTAGTGATGGACATGATTATGATTTGAAATCAAATGTTTTTGATTTATTGTCAGATGTATTTTATGATAAAGCTGTTGAAAGTGATATGCTTGCTATCTATGGTAGGCAGAATAATGATAGGTGTTTTAAATTTATAAAAAAAGAGTATATAGTTGCTCCAAGTAATGTTGATAAATATAAGATTTTTGTTGCTGGTGCTGACGGTGCTGCAGGAACAATCGGAAAACCTATACCTGCGCGAATATGTGGTAATCCTGTTATTGGAGAACCAAACGTTGGGGCAACAGAATCGTTTTTAAGTGTTGGCTCTTTTAAATCACGTAAGGAGGCATCAAATGCATTAAATTATTTGAAAACGAAGTTTGCAAGATTCCAACTAGGAATACTAAAAGCAACTCAAGCTATAACTCCTGAAAAGTGGAAATACGTTCCCCTCCAAGATTTCTCCTCTAAATCTGACATTGATTGGACCAAGTCCGTCCATGAAATAGACTTGCAACTCTACAAGAAATACGGTCTCTCCAAAGATGAAAAGGATTTCATCGAAACTCACGTCAAGGAGATGGTCTAATGTCAAACGTTACCCAAATCAAGACGATGCGGCCGGTTAACCGTGCCATATACGCATACACCACTCCAAATGACCGCACCCATGACGGGTGGATAAAAATCGGTGATACCGAAGTCAATTTTGGTGAGAACTTGAAAGACGCTGTTAAGGAACGCGTCCATCAGCAAACCCATACCTCCGACACCGAAGCCCCCATTGCGTGGAGCGGAAGGGCTGTTTTCGAAGATGACTTGACGCCTTTCCGTGATTACGATTTCCATAAATACTTGACAAACAAGGTGGATATCGAAAGGAAACCGAAAACGGAGTGGTTCAAGACTGACGCAAAGACTTCTAAGAATCATTTCAATGATTTTAAGGAAAATCACGGAATCCTTACCGAAATGGAAGGCGTCGAAATCTACGAACTCCGTGATGAACAGGAAGAAGCCGCTAGAAAGACCGCCGATTATTTCGATAACCACAAGCTGGTGAAAATCCTGAAAAAGGACAAGGCTCCCGAATTCCTGTGGAATGCAAAGCCCCGCTTCGGAAAGACGCTCACCGCATACGACTTTTGTAAGCGTGTTGGTGCAAAGAATGTGCTTATCTTGACAAACCGCCCGGCCATTGCCGATAGCTGGTACAATGATTACGCCCGTTTTGTCGGAACGGATGGCGGCTACTATTTTGTAAGCCAGGTGGATGTTTTCAAAAAGAATCCGCAAAAATACAAGCATGTTTTAACAAGGGATGAGTTTACTCGTGCTGTAAGCAAGAACAGGCTCGGCTGCATAGAGTTTATTTCTCTGCAAGACCTTAAGGGCGCAAAGGCTTTTGGTGGCGATTACGAGAAACTCCGTGAAGTTTCTGAACTTGATTGGGATGTGCTGATTCTTGACGAGGCGCACGAGGGCGTAGAAACCGACAAGACGGATGTTGCCCTGGAACGCATCAAACGCCGTTTTACGCTGAACCTTTCGGGCACCCCGTTCAAGATGCTTGCTTCCGACAAGTTCCCCGAAGAAGCGATATTCAACTGGACATACGCTGACGAACAGGAGCGTAAAAAGGAATTTGCCGAAAAGGGTGTAGAGAATCCTTACGAAGACTTGCCGAAGCTCAATCTGTTCACTTACCAGATGTCCGATATGATGGGAGCGAAGGCCGATGCCGGAACTCTCATTGATGACGAAGAAACGCAATATTACTTTGACTTGAACGAATTCTTCAAGACGAATGCTTCAGGATATTTTGAACATTTGGACGATGTGAAAAAGTTCTTGGACGCTCTCACGGAGCAGAAAAAGTATCCGTTCTCTACGGAAGAACTCAGGAATCAACTCAAGCATACGTTCTGGTTGTTGAATCGCGTAGATTCTGCCATTGCCTTGAAAAAGCTTTTGACACAGCACCCTGTATTCAAGGAATATACGGTTGTCCTTGCTGTAGGTAATGGCGACGAGGAACTGGAAAACCAGAAGGCGATTACCGCTGTCCGCGAAGCTATCAAGAACAATGAAAAAACTATTACCCTTTCGGTGGGGCAGCTTACGACGGGCGTCACCATTCCCGAATGGACTGCTGTTCTGATGCTTTGCTCCATGCGCTCTCCGGCGCTGTATATGCAGGCCGCATTCCGTGCTCAAAATCCGTGCCTTTTCTTGGATAAGGATGGCAAAACATATCGCAAAGATAATGCGTATGTGTTCGATTTTGATCCGGCACGCACGCTGACTATCGTGGAAACCATTGCCAACGACCAGTACAAGGATACTGCCGGTGGTGCAGGCGATAGCGAAAAGCGCAAGAAGCATGTTCTGGAACTCTTGAACTTCTTCCCTGTGGTAGGCGAAGACGACAATGGCGAAATGATAGAGCTGGATGCCGAAAAGGTGTTGTCCATCCCGAGGCATATCCACGCCAAGGAAGTCGTGAATCACGGATTCATGAGTAATTTCCTTTTCCAGAACATTAGCGGCATATTCGCAGCACCTTCGATTGTAAACGACATCCTCAAAAAGGTGAATCCTGTCACCAAGGCAGAAGCGGACAAGAATATTGTTACCCCGGAACAGGCGAATGAACTTCCTCTTGATGGGAATGGAAATGTCGATGTTCCCTCGGAACAGGTGGTCGGGACCGCCGCCGATAAGTTCGGTGACCCGGTATTCGCAAGACAATCGAATGATTTTGAAAAAGACGTGAATAGGCTATTGCGAGACCACAAGCCTTCGGAAATAGAAAATGTCATTAAGGAATTGATCGCTGTTTACGACGCCTCTGTAAAGGATGTGGCCGAAGAAGCCAAGGTCAAGTTTGGCCAAGACATGACAAAGTCCCAGTCCAAGGAATTTGAACGCAAACTGCAAAATTACGGACAAAAGAAAATCAGTTCTGCCGCCGCCGATTTCAAGATAGAAGCCGGTACAGCGGAACATAAGCGCGACGAAGCCTTGAAAAATTGCAATTCCAAGGCTGAAGAAAAACAAATTAATTCCGAATTCAAAAAAGAAATGGAAACGGCCAAGAAAAAATTCCAGGAGACTGTTTCTGATACATCGGACATTTGGAAAAAGGCGACAGAGGAAACCGTCAAGGCTGTAGAAGAAAGTAAGATTGAAAAGAAGAAAAACGATATTGAAGAAAAGGTTCGCGACCACCTGCGTGGATTTGCCCGCACGATTCCCTCTTTCTTGATGGCCTACGGAAAATACTACGGTGACGATTCAAAGAAAAATATGACTCTTGAAACGTTTGAACGGGATATTCCTGGGAATGTATTTCTTGAGGTGACTAGTATCTCCATTGATGAATTCAAGTTCCTTCGCGATGGGGGTGATTACACCGACGAAAATGACGGAAAGAAAAAGCACTATGACGGTCATCTCTTTGATTCGGTCGTATTCAACGACTCCGTGAAGGAATTTATGCGCAAACGCTCGGAACTGGCGGACTACTTCATGGAAGATGTAAAGGGCGACATATTCGACTACATCCCGCCGCAGAAGACGAACCAAATCTTTACACCGAAAAAAGTCGTAAAGGACATGGTGGATATGCTCGAAAAGGAAACTCCGGGCTGTTTTGATGACCCGGAGCACACCTTCGCAGACTTGTACATGAAATCGGGACTCTATATCACCGAAATTATCAAGCGCCTTTATCGTTCAAAGAAGATGAAGAAACTCTTCCCCGATGATGCAAAAAGGCTAGAGCATATCGTCAAGAATCAAGTCTGTGGTGCTGCTCCTACCGAAATCATCTACATGATTGCTATGCACTACATTCTCGGCTTCAACAACGAAATCGAAGGCAAAACCGCATCGCAAATTCAAGCGCTTTATCCGAATTTCAAGATGAAGGATACCGCTGAACTCGCTAAAGAAGGGAAACTTGCTGAGTGGGTGGGGAAGGCGTATAAGTAAAACGTGCAAGAACGCCCAAAGATCTGTTATAATAGTCCCTTTCAAAGCCGAAAGGGACCAAAACTTGCGATAATCGAACTTTACGGAAGAGAAGGTTTTCCCTATATCGACCAGAGCTGGGATGAAGCTGAACAGGATGCAGCCAACGTCATGGAACTCCGATAATTTCTTTCTTAAAAAACAATCGTCTTGATATTCTTGGAAAACTGTTTGGCGAAGTTTTGCTACCTGAGGCCGTTTACGAAGAATTGACTTCAAACCAGGATTTTCTGGAAGAAGCCGAACAGGTGAAATCATGTGAGTTTTTCAAAAAGGTGTTTGTTGGCGATAGTCAAGCCGTTGGCATGTTGATGCGTGTAACTGGCTTGGATCTTGGTGAAAGCGAAAACGGAGTAGCTATACTGCATAGATCGGCACATTTGTCAGTTGCCCTTGCTCCTTGTACGGAAGCATCGAGTAGCGGATGGCATGGAGCTTGGGATTGCTTTGCAAAAGTTTGGATAGTGAATTTGCGCGCACGGATTCTCCCGACTTGACCTCGATGGGCAAAAGTTCTCCTTCTGATTGTATCATAAAATCAATTTCCAACCTGGAATCGTCAGTTGAATGGTAATAAATCGGGTCGATTTGCCGGGCCTTCATTTGTTGCAGAATAAACTGTTCCGCAAGTCCACCGTTATATTCTGCTATCAAGTCGCACTTTATTAAAATCTGCGAGGCATCGGTATTTGCCATTGCACCAAGAAGCCCGACATCGAGAGCATATAGCTTGAATACGTTTAGTTCTTCATATAAGTTAATTGGTAAGGCGGGCTTTGAAGCACGGGGAACTTTGTACAGTAATCCGGAATCCGTCAGCCATTCTATCGCTTCTTCGTATTGAGTTGCGCGCGCCCCCTTGCGGAGCGCTCCATAGATGAATTTTTTGTTTTCCTTGAACAGTTGCGAAGGAGCACTTTTCCAGACAAGCTTGATTTTTTCGACTTGATCCTTGGGGGCATGCTTTGAAAAATCTTGTTCATACCCGTGCAAGATACTTTTCTGAATTTTGCGGACTCCTTGCAATGCACCGGTCTCTACATACAGTTTGACCGCTTCGGGCATCCCACCCACATAGTAATACTGCCGGAGTAAATCAATGAATTTCTGGTGTAGTGGCGTGATTGCGTTAAAGTCGTGCTCATTTAGCAAATTCAGCATCTGTTCTTCGCCGAGGGCGTCAAGGAACTCCCGAAAATCCATAGGGAAAATGTTGAGCTCGTCAACTTTCCCGACAGGGAAGGATACGCCCTGGTGAAGCGATATTCCCAGCAGCGAACCCGCCACGGCAATATGGTACTCCGGTGCCTGTTCATAGAAATATTTGAGAGACTCTATTGCTTCGGGAATGTCCTGAACCTCGTCTAGGATAATCAAGGTGTCGCCAGGAGTGATGTCCACCTTGCTCAGGGCGCTTAAGTCCCTTATGATGCGCTTTATGTCGAAATCATGTGAAAAAATTTGCTTTGCAAGTTCGTTTTTCCTGCAGACGATATAGGCTTCTTTTGTGTAATGACTTTTGGCAAATTCGCGTAAAAGCCAGGTTTTTCCGACCTGTCTGGCTCCGTTCAAAATGAGCGGCTTACGGCTGCTGCTATTTTTCCAGTCAAGGAGGTTTTTAAGGGCTATACGTCTCATAATACATTTTTCCGCATTTGATTTTTACTTTAATATACATAAATCTACACTAAAAATCAGATGTTTTTTACATTTTTACACACTTAAAATAGTGATAAAACAGCCGAAAATGGCTTTTGAATCATACAGGCGTTAAATAAAAGGGCTGCTTGATTATCTGCATTCATTGGAATGCGGCCCTTTTTCTATATTTCTCTTGTAAATCAAAAAGAGGACTTCAAGATGAAAAAGATTTTTGCGATGCTTGCGGCTGTTGCTTGCGCCGCTATACTCACTGCTTGTAACGACCAGAAGGCTGAAACGAAGACTGCTGCCGATGAATCCTTCAACAAGGTCAAGGCGGCAGGTGTGTTCGTGCTTGGCCTCGATGATTCTTTCCCGCCGATGGGCTTCCGCGACAAGGACAACAACATCGTGGGTTTCGATATCGACCTCGCTACTGAAGTTTGTGCGCGCCTGGGCGTGAAGCTCAAGACGCAGCCGATTTCGTGGGACGCGAAGGAACAGGAACTGAACACCGGCAAGATTGACTGCATCTGGAACGGCATGAGCGTTGACTCTGCACGTGCCAAGGCCATGAACCTGAGCGACCCGTATCTCAAGAACCGCATGATTTTCACGGTGAAGGACAAGTCTCTTGCAAACCTTGCTGCTCTTGCAGGCAAGAAGATCGCTGTACAGAACGGCTCTACCGCTCAGAAGCTTTTGGAAGCTTCCGAAGCCGGCAAGGCTGCCAAGGAAATCGTCCCGTTTGACGATAACCAGACTGCTCTCATGGATTTGGACAAGGGCGGTGTCGATGCCGTATTCCTCGACGAAATTGTCGCCAAGTACTGGATTGTGACGAACGCGAAGGACTACACGGTGCTCGAGGAAGGCCTTTCCGACGAAGTCTACGCTGTGGGTTTCCGTAAAAAAGACCAGGCTCTCCGTGACTCTGTGAATAATGTCCTCACTGCAATGAAAAAAGACGGCAAGTTCGCTGAAATCTCTGCGAAGTGGTTCGGCAAATAAAGATCTGCGAGCCAAGTTCGCTGAGCTTGCCGAAGCGAACCTTGCGTAGGATTGACTATCCATGTCTGATTTGAATTCCTTACTCCCGATTCTCTGGGGCGGCTTCTGCACGACGCTCGCCATTTTTGCGCTGACGCTCCTGTTCTCGATTCCGCTTGGCTTGCTTGTGGCGGTTCTCAAGATGAGCCGTTACCGCATTGTGCGTTACCCGGTATCGTTCTACATCTCGGTCATGCGCGGCACTCCGCTGCTCCTCCAGATTGTGGCGATTTATTTTGGCTCGTACTATTTAAGCGAATACACGGGAGTGGAGTTCTCGTTTGACCGTTTCCCGGCTGTGATTGTTGCGTTCTCGATTAACTATGCGGCATACTTTGCCGAGATTTTCCGTGGTGGCATCCAGTCAATTCCGAAGGGTCAGTATGAGGCTGCGGCAATGCTTGGCCTTACACGCGGTCAGACGTTCTATCGTATTATTCTCCCGCAGGTCGTTAAGCGCGTTGTGCCTGCAAGTGCAAACGAAGTCATTACGCTTGTGAAGGATACATCTTTGGCGCAGGTGATTGCCGTGACGGAACTTTTTGCTCTCGCGAAAAAGCAGCAGGCCGCTTACGCAAGCATCTATCCGCTGTTTGTGGCGGGCGTGTTCTATTACATTGCAAATCTTCTTTTGAGTGTGTTGTTCGCTTACGTTGAACGTAAGTTGAACTATTATAAGTGAGGCGTGTCATGGATTCTCAAGTTCAGTCTGTTATTATCAATGACGCTCCTCTAGATTCTTCTCCGATTCTCGAAGTCAAACATTTGAAGAAGTCCTTTGGCGATTTGCATGTGCTCAAGGACATCTCGTTTGACCTCAATGCGGGCGAGGTACTTTCGATTATCGGACCTTCCGGTTCAGGCAAGAGTACGCTTCTCCGTTGCCTCACGCAGCTTGAAACGTTCGAGGCGGGCGAGGTGCGTGTCGATGGCAAGGACATGGTTGTTCCCGGTTCTTGCATTGGTGGTAAAATCAAGTACGCTCCAGCAAAGACGCTCCGCGATATCCGCCTTTCTACAGGGCTTGTGTTCCAGAACTTCAACTTGTTCCCGCATTTGACCGTGCTCCAGAACTTGACGCTTGCTCCGGTTCGTGTGCTCGGCATTCCGCGTGAAGAAGCCCGCGCCACGGGACGTCGTTTGCTCAAGCAAATGGGGCTTGAAGGTAAGGAAAAATCTTACCCGTGCGAACTCTCGGGCGGTCAGCAACAGCGAGTGTCTATTGCCCGTGCGCTTGCGTTAAAGCCAAGGATTCTCTTCTTTGACGAACCGACCAGCGCCTTGGATCCAGAACTCACGGGCGAAGTCCTCAAAATCATCAAGAAGCTTGCTGAAGACCGCATGACGATGGTCATCGTGACGCATGAAATGGCGTTTGCTCGTGATGTGGCGAACAAGGTTATGTTCATGGACCAGGGCGTTGTCGTGGAACAGGGAACTCCGGACTTTGTATTCAACCTGTCTCAGAACAAACGCTTGAGTGCTTTCCTCGAAAGATTTTCCCGAAACTAGTTCTCTTTTTTTATTTTATATTCACCATAGAAGATTTTCTTTTATGAAAAAATAGAAAGGAGTTAGAATGAAACGTCTTGTAGCTACGTTGGCTGTTGTGCTGATGAACATTTGTCCTAATACATTTGCCGTTGATGATCCACCTGTAGATTCTTTCATTACCGGTGTTCATGTGGGTATAGGCTTGGGTGGCTACTGGGATTATCCATCGGAATATTTGGGTAGTAATGATTGGATGAATGTGGCCCTTGATTTGGGTTGCGTCTTCAATATCAGAGTTAATCGGTATTTAAGTGTTGTGCCAGAATTGGGGTTTGGCATGATTATAAGTTCTTGAGACGCTGGTTCTGTTTCTTATTATGATGTTTCCGAAAATCGCGGTGCGTATGGATTCAAAATTCCTGTTGCTGTTCGTTTTACTCCGCATCGGCAATTTTATCTTGAAACAGGGGCCCGCATGAGCTTTAACGTGGCATCTTCGCATACATTTAGTGGCTCGGACATTGATGGCAATACGATTTCGCTTTCGAAATCAGGTAATTGGAAACCCAAAACGTTTGTTCCGTCCCTTATCTTTGGCTTGGGTGGAACTTTCAGGGCGAATGATCGTCACGATATTGATGTTGGAGCTCGTTTTATTCTTGATGTTGGCGGAATTGAAAAATATGACGAAATTTACGTTGAACATAACACTGTAAAAAATAAGACTAAAGTTTGGAATGTACAGATTGCCGTCAATTATTATTTCGGAACGCGGCTATAGACATTAGTACATCCAAATTTGCCGTTCATCTCCAAATTTCGACGTGTTGTAGACTTTTAAAACATTTTTGGGATTTTTTTGTAAAAAGTTCTAGAAATGTTGTCTACCATTTTTGTATTTTATTCTTTATCTAACAAATTTTGAATTTTTAAATGACATTTGTGTTATTTGAAGGAGATTAAATGAAAAAGTTCTTTATTGCATCTGCTATCGCCATGATGTGCCTTAGCGCAAATGCCTTTGCCGAAGATGATGGCTACGGTAACGATATTCCGCCTGCAAGGTCCGAAGGCACTGTTGACGACGGTTACGGCAACAAGCTTCCGTCGAACGAACCTGAATATAAGAGCTTTGAAGAAGCGCGCGCTTCATCCTATGGTAGTTCGAGCGAAGGTTCTAACAGCAATAACCAACGAGCTCGCTTGGGTGTTCATCTTGGTGCCGGTTTTTCGTTTGTGGCAAATTACCCGACTGATAAAGATTTCGTCAGACAGTATGGCGACAATGAATGGGTTGGAGCTTCTGTCGATCTTGGTCTTATCCTCAAGTTCCCTTTAAATCCGATTATTTCGTTTGTCCCTGAAATAAACTTTGGGATTACTTATCTTTCTGAAGAAATTAAGGGCGCTGACGGCTACGACGAATATTGGCATGAATACAAGGTGAATGATGCTAAGACTCTTTACAATGTCAATATTCCGCTTATGTTGCGCTTGCAAGTTCCATACGTGTATCTCGAAGGTGGTGTTCGCCTGAGCTTCAATATCGATACGGACCATGAAAACGAATATACGGACAAGGATGGCAATCCTCTGAAGTACTATGACTATAAGGACGACGATTACAAGACGGTCAAGCGCGATGCCGAAGATGAATGGAAAGTCAAGACGTTTATTCCGTCCGTTGTCACTGGTCTTGGAACCACATTCCTTGCAGGCGGTTTGATGTGCGACTTGGGCCTCCGCTTCATTTGGGACCTTAGGGGAATTGAAGAAAAAGACAAGGAAATCTATGGTTATGATCTTCAGAAATATAGCGTAGCAAAGGTTGTCGAAAACGAATCGAGCATATTCTCCCTTCAGTTTGTTTTCAATGTATTCTTTTAAAGTGTAGCTACGAAAGTAGCCTCTTTTTATCGTTATATTGAAAGTTTTTCAAAAAATTTTAGGACAATCACCTGCGAAAAGCGTGTTAATATAGTAGACGCTTTTTTGCAGGAGAAAAAATGGTTAATACTCAGATGGCGTTGTATTCAACGCCTGATTTTAATTTGATGCCGCGTGAAAAATTGGAATACGCTGGGGTGAGTGCGCTCAGCAACGAAGAACTGCTGGCGATTATTCTAGGGAGCGGTAGTCACGATTGCAGTGTTTTTGAACTCTCGAAACGGCTTTCGGAATTTTTGTCGACAGAGACTTCGGTTCCGACATTGGACCGTCTCAGGAGGATTCGTGGACTTGGAAAAGTCAAGGCGTCGCAAATACTTGCGTGTCTAGAACTTTCGGGCCGCTTTATTTTGAGCGATAAGGCTATTGCCGTATCTGTCCCGGAAGACGTGCTGTCGCGCGTGTCGTACATGAAGTATGAATCGCAGGAGCACCTCGTTGTCATTACACTGAATTCTGCAAATTTTATCATTCGCGTGCACGAACTTACGACTGGGCTTGTGAATCAGACGCCCGTGCACCCGCGTGAGGCTTTTGCCCTCGCGATAGAAGATCGCGCTGTTTCTGTGATTTTTGTCCACAATCACCCCTCTGGATCGCTGGAACCGAGTCCAGAAGACATGTCCATCACGCGTGTGCTCTGTGCTTCAGGTAAAATTTTGCAAATCCCCGTTTTGGACCATATTATCATTGGTAAAAGTGGTTTTACAAGTTTGTGCCGATGTTTTCCGGAAATCTTTGAAAGCTCATTTTTTAAGTGATTTAATGTAAAAAGAAAAAAACAAAATGGCGAAAATTAAATTTTATGTATTATTTATCCATTAATTTGCGTTAGAAAAAGTGCGGACTTTTTTTTAAAGTGTTATATTTCACTTAAACATTACTATAAGGGACCTTTCCATTTAAGGGTTGGTCAAAACAAGGAGACTCTATGAAACGAGTAGCAATGGGATTGGCTTTGGCCTTGGCGGCATCATCCGCCTTCGCTGGTCATGCCAATACGATTAACAAGACGGGCTTCGTCGGTGTCAACAAGACACAGTCTGCCCAGTCTCTCGGTCATTCCAAGCTTGTGTTTACGGCTTTGGGCGACTATGCTTTTGGCAATAGCATGTTCAAGAATGAACCGGAAGCCGGTTACAGCCATGTTTTGCAGAACGAGTACACGAATCAGAAGGCTGAAGTTGCAAACTATAACGGCATCAACGCCTATGTCGGCCTCGCTATTGGTCTTTTGGACTATTTCGATATCGGTGTGACGTTGCCGGTCTACTACGACAAGTTCAATGGCAATCCGACTTGTGGCGAACCGGACTGCAATCCGGCTGCTCTCGCTGGTACGAATGTTGGTTACGTCGGTAACTTGACCGCTAGCTTGAAGGCTCGCGCTCCGATCCCGGCCGATGTGCCTGTTGACTTCGCTGCTTTCTTCAGATATTCTTTCAAGACCTCTAAGAATACCAAGCAGGGTCTTTGGGTTCGCGAACCGGAATACTTCCAGAAGGAAACTGGCCTTGCTTATCCGTATGGTTCTGCTAAGTCTGTATTTACCGTCGGTGCTGCTTTGACGTTCGACCTCTCTAAGGCCGACATCATGCCTCTCCTCGTTCACATCAACGGTGGTTACCGCATGTCCATGGACAAGGCTTACTTGTCCTTCCCGTTTGCAAGTGCCGCTCTTGAATTCTACGTGCTCGACTTCCTTTCCTTCTTCGGTGAATTCTACATGGATATCCAGACCGATGAATTTACATGGAATGTTGGCAACGAAGGCAAGTACAACGCTCCTGAAAAGCTCGACATGAAGCAGGTCACTGGTGGTGCTGTGTTCCACTTGCCGATTGGCCTTGACATCCAGCTCGGTGCTTCTTTCTACGTTGGCAATGACAACATGGTTCATTACGCTCGCGTGATGCACAATGAAGAAAACTTGAACCAGGCTGCAGCTAAAGCAGCTGTTACCAGAGACGGTCAGCTCAAGTCTGGTATTGAAGTTACCAGGACTCGCGTGAATCCGCAGATCGCTCTGTTTGGTGGCCTTACTTGGTCTGGCTTCCTTGCTCCGCAGGACCGCGATGGTGACGGTGTGGCTGACTCTGATGACCGTTGCCCGGATGACTATGGTCATCGTTTGAACGGCGGCTGCCCGATGGGTAACCCGGATAGCGACGAAGACGGTGTCTGCGACGCTTGGGTTTCTGAAAAGGGTATGCTTGACGAATTCCGTAATGTTTGCGAAGGCATCGACCAGTGCCCGACCGACAAGGGTAACAACTCCAATGGTTGCCCGAGCGATGATCCGGACCCGGATAAGGATGGCGTTTGCGATTCTTGGGTAAGCCAGAAGGGTCAGCTCGACCAGTTTAAGGATATTTGCGAAGGCATCGACCAGTGCCCGGCTGAAGCTGGTACGCTCGTCAACAACGGCTGCCCGGAAGACAATCCGGATCCGGATGGCGACGGTCTCTGCTCTCCGTGGGTCACCGACAAGAACAAGCTTGACCAGTATGCCGGCGTCTGCAAGGGCTACGACATGTGTCCGGGTGAAGCTGGTGCTGCCGGCAATAAGGGCTGCCCGTGGGATGACCCGGACAGCGACGGCGACGGTATCTGCGATGAATGGGTTGTACAGAAGAAGCTCGGCTACTACTTCGAAAAGGCTGCTGAAGACGAAGCTCTCGCTAAGGAATGGTTCATCTCCAAGACCTGTAAGGGTCTTGACAAGTGCCCGCTCGAACACGGTGTTGCCGCTAACGATGGTTGCCCGCTCCCGGATCCGGACCTTGACAAGGATGGCGTCTGCGATGCTTGGGTCACCGAAAGGAACATGTTCAACCTCTTCGAAGGTGTCTGCGCTGGTATGGATCGCTGCCCGAATGAAGCTGGTGACGATGGCTTCGGCTGCCCGAAGAAGAAGGTAGAAAAGCTCGAAGGTATCTCCTTCAAGAGCGGTTCTGCTACCATCAACGCTAACGCTAAGAGAATCCTTAAGGGTATCGCTCAGAAGCTCAAGGAAGACGAAGCCTATAAGGACCTCAAGATTGTGATCCAGGGTCATACCGATAACCGCGGTAAGGCTAAGAAGAACCTCAAGCTCTCTGACCGCCGCGCTAAGGCCGTTATGAAGCAGCTCACGAAGTTCGGCGTTGCCAAGAAACGTATCAAGGCTGTTGGTCTCGGCTCTACCTGCCCGGTTGACGATAACTCCACGGCAGAAGGTCGCGAAATGAACCGTCGTATTGAAATGCACTTCGTCACACCGGAAAATGACGGTACGAAGTGCGAAAGCAACTACGTTGGTGACTAATAACTTTTAGAGTCTCAACCAAAGCCCCGGGCATTAGCCCGGGGCTTTTCTTATAATCGCAACAAAGTTGCCTTTTATTTTAGGACGGGGGCGCCATTATTAATTGCTAAATTATGCAATATGACAAAACTTGATGAAATTCTGACCGCAAATAACTTTAGCAATCACGATCTCGTTGAAATGCTCCCCGTGAACTTGAACCACAAGATGGTGCAGAAGGCTCGTCTTGGCAAGAAACCTGTGCCAAAGCACACACAAGACTTGATTTTGCAGGCTTTGAACAAACTTTTGCTACAGTCTGCCGCCGATGTGGAAGGCAAGGTTGTGAAGCAGTATAAGCGCGTGGATTTGTTCGGCTGCGACTAAGTCCTTAGTTATGGCTTGGGGCTCGCTCGTAACCTCGCTTTGAACAAATGCTCACACCTCATACCTCAAAGGCGCTTTGCGTTTACCTCAAGCCCCTGTTTACTAGCCACTAATCACTTCCTACTTCCTACTTCTTACTTCTCACTTTTATATAATTACAATCATGCAGCAATACTTAGATCTTCTCAAAGATATTATCGATAACGGTGTGGACCGTTCGGACCGCACTGGCACCGGCACTCGCTCTGTGTTTGGCCGCCAGACTCGCTTTGATCTTTCCAAGGGCTTCCCGTGCCTCACGACCAAGAAACTCCACTTGCGCAGCATCATTCACGAGCTGCTGTGGTTCTTGAAGGGCGATACGAACATCAAGTACTTGCACGATAACAAGGTTACGATTTGGGATGAATGGGCCGATGAAAATGGCGACCTGGGCCCGGTTTACGGTCACCAGTGGCGCTCCTGGCCGACACCCGATGGTGGACATATCGACCAGATTGCGAATTTGATTAATAGCCTCAAGAACAATCCGGATTCCCGCCGTCATTTGGTTTGCGCCTGGAACGTTGCCGAAGTCGACAAGATGGCTTTGCCGCCGTGCCATTGCCTGTTCCAGTTCTACGTGGGCGGTGTTGGCGCTAGTGGTAAGCGCAAGCTCAGCTGCCAGCTTTACCAGCGCAGTGCCGACATGTTCCTCGGCGTGCCTTTCAACATTGCGTCGTACTCGCTGTTGACGATGATGCTTGCCCAGGTCTGCGGTTACGAAGCGGGCGAGTTTGTCCATACTTTTGGCGACTTGCATTTGTACAGCAATCACTTTGACCAAGCTCGTGAACAGCTTTCGCGTACGCCGCGTGCGCTCCCGACGATGAAGATGAATCCTGATGTCAAGGACTTGTTCGATTTCAAGTTCGAAGATTTTGAACTTGTGAATTACGACCCGTGGCCGACCATCAAGGCTCCGATTGCGGTTTAATGAACGCTTCGATTGACTTCATTGGCGATATTCATGGGCACTACGATGAACTCGTGGTGCTCTTAAAAAAGCTTGGCTATGAAGAACGCGGAGGTGCGTTCCGCTATCCGGGCGATGCTCGGACGGTCGTCTTTTTAGGCGATTACATTGACCGTGGAAGCCGTGTGCGCGATACGGTAAATCTCGTGCGAGCCATGCGCGATGCAGGCTCTGCTGTGGCGCTGATGGGCAATCACGAATTCAATGCGCTTAGTTTTTGGCACGAGAATGGAACGGGTGGGCGGCCTATAAAAGCAATTCGCGGTGGCTATTTGCGTGAACATACTTTTAACAAAGTCGCGATTCACGTGAAGACTGTCGAAAGCTATCGCGGGCGCAAGGCGGAATTCCAGGAAATGCTCGATTTCCTCAAGACGCTCCCATTTTATTTGGAAACGGACTTGTTCCGTGCGCAACATGCCTGCTTTGACTTGAAATGCGCGGATGTTCTTAAAGCCGAAGGTATCCGTTCTTTTATGGATGGCAATTTCGATGAGCTTATTGCACGCGCGAACGACAAGAATGACGAATATGATGATTCGCTGTATTGGCCGATAAGTTTGTTCTTGAAAGGCCCTGAATTGGATTTGCCAGAAGGCGTGACGTTTCGCGATGCCGAAGGTGTAAATCGTAAGCGTACGCGAATCCGCTGGTGGATCAATCCGAAAAACAAAAATTTGCAGGAACTTAGTTTCCAGCCGGGCGTGGAATTGCCTCCGCGCGAAGTTCCGCTCGAAATTCAGACTCGCGATTTCTATGGCGAAAATGAACGCCCGGTTTTCTTTGGGCATTATTGGTTGACGGGGTTGCCTGAACTTATTCGTGATAACGTTTGTTGTTTGGATTACAGCGTTGCAGGTTATCGCGGGGACGGGCGCCTAGTTGCTTACCGTTTTGATGGCGAACAGAAACTCGATAACCGAAAGTTCGTCTCGGTCGAAGCTATGTAGGAGTTAGGTTGTAGGTCATAGGTAATAGGAAATAGCCATGCATTTTATGCATCTGTATAGGGCGGCTATACGAAACTGAAAACTTTAGTTTTCTAGTTGAGTTATCCTCTTTGGGGAGAAGCCGCGATTCTTTACCTAACGCCTAATACCTAAAGCCTATAACCTTTCTATATTTATAATATGCTACAATGGGATACGCTTCTTTCTGCAACGCGTTACGGGCACCCGGCTGATCCGGACCCGAACCGTTCTGACTTCCATCGCGATTACGACCGCATCGTTTTTTCAACTGCTTTTCGTCGTTTAGGCCGCAAGACTCAAGTGCACCCGTTCTCGGTGAATGACCATGTGCACAGCCGCCTCACGCACAGCCTCGAAGTTTCGAGTGTGGGCCGTAGCCTTGCAATTACGGTGTATCACCTGATTAAAAAGCATTTGCCGAAGTACGTGAACGAATACCAATTCGGTACGATTGTGCAGTCGGCATGCCTCGCTCACGATATTGGTAACCCGCCGTTTGGTCATGCAGGTGAAGCCGCTATCCGTGAATGGTTCCGCAAGAATCGCCATTCGGCACCGATGTCTGAACTGAACGACAAGGAAATTGCAGACTTCGAAAACTTTGACGGTAACGCTCAAGGCCACCGCATTTTGAGCAAACTCGAATACCACTTCCTTGATGGCGGCATGCGCCTCACGTATGCGACAATCGGTTCGATGATCAAGTACCCGCGACTTGCGTATTACGGTTGCCCGACGAGCTTGTTCCGCACTGAAGCGGAACTTTACCGAGAAACTGCAGAAATTCTTGGAATTCCGGAAATTGAAAATGGCGTTTGGGCGCGCCATCCGTTAGTTTATTTGATGGAAGCGGCAGACGATATTTGCTATTCCATCCTTGACGTTGAAGATGCGATTGAACTTGGCATTTTGACGTTTGGCGATGTGCGCAACATGTTCAGTTTCTTGTGTGGTCCGGAAGTCGATATCGACCGCGAGTTCGAAGAAAACGGTCAGAACTTCAGAGACTTCCTCAGTAGCATTCGTGGGCGTGCTATTCAGAACTTGATTGATGATGTGGCGGTGCTTTTTGTAAAACATTACGACCGCATCATGGATGGGACGCTCGACAAGCATTTGATTGACCTTTCCCGTTCCGATACGATGGAAGGCATCCGCATTGCAAAGCGCTTGGGCGTAGAACGCATTTACCCCGACCGCCGTAAGACGGAACTTGAAGTCGGCAGCTATACGACGCTCAGCACCGTGCTCGATGCGTTTATCAATGGTGTTTACGATTATCGCCAGAACGACCGCAATTCGTACCGTGCAAACCGCATTGTGCGCTTGATTGGGCAAGCCAAGATTGGCCAGAGTGTGACGACCGCCGAAGCTTACCACCAGGTGCTCGACTTTGTGAGCGGCATGACGGACAATTACGCCACTTACCTTGCTCGTCAAATTGGCGGGCTTGCCATGGGCTATTAAAGTTCTCAGGGGTGCTACGAAGTGAGTGCGCTGGATATCGGAATAATAAACGATACTTCGAAAATTTGGCTGTTCGATTACGACCTCACGCTTTACGGCGAAGAAGAGCGCTTTGTCTTAAATTCGCTCGACCACCGTATTGCTGAATTTGTTCAAAAAACGGTTGGCGGTACATTCGAAAGTGCAACGGAAATCCGCAAGGATTATCTGCACCGCTTTGGCACAACGCTTTCGGGCCTTATGGCGATGAACGGCACCCGCCCCGATGATTTTTTTGACTTTATCCATGAACCTGAATATCTGATTTACCCGAAGGTAGCGCCTGAAAAGCTTGAACTTCTGAAGTCGCTTGTGGGGCATCGCTTTGTGTTTACGAATGGGCGAGGGGACTGGAGCCGCGCGGGCATGGCGCACATGCAGCTCGATTCTGCGATTGAGGATGTTTTTGACCTTAAGCTCATGGATTGGGAAGGCAAGCCTCACGTGAGCGCGTACGATAAAATCGAAAAATGGCTTGTGGCGCGGGGCGTCTTGGCTCAAGAATCGTCAGAAAAGTCGCAAATTGTGTTGCTCGAAGATTCGTTACGCAATTTGGAACCCGCTCATGAACGCGGCTGGACGACGGTTCTTGTGAATCCGAACATCCAAGCGCCTAGTTGGGTGGATTTTCATATCCCGCATTTACTAAATTTACGGGAGAAGTTAATTACGAATCTATAACAGAGGTCTTTAGTCAATAGTCATTGGTCTTTAGTTTTTATAAGACGTCTTGGACGCGATTATTAAACAAAAGTCTATTGACTAATAACCAATAACTAATAACCAAAAGCTAAAAACATGCTCGACTTACTTTCCATGGATTTTTTGCAGAACGCCCTCATTGCAGCGGTGCTTGTTGCCATTGCCTGTGGCGTTATGGGAACGTACGTCGTGGTAAACCGCTTGACGGCGCTTTCGGGTGGCGTGGCTCATGCTTCGTTTGGTGGGGTGGGGCTTGCCTGCTTTATCGGCTTTTCACCGATGCTTGGCTCGCTTGGTTTTGCGCTTGCCTGTGCGATGCTCATGGGCGCGCTCACGTGGCGTGACCGCAAACATGCCGACACGTTTATCGGAATCATTTGGGCGGCAGGCATGGCGCTTGGCGTGATTTTGACGGATTTGACGCCTGGCTATAGCGGCGAAATGATGAGTTTCTTGTTCGGTAGTCTCTTGACCGTGCCGACGGAACTTCTCTGGTGGATGGGGGCTTTGCTCGTATTTATCTTGGGGGCTGTCTCGGTCTGCTTCCGCAATTTCCTTTCGATTTCGTACGATCCGGAGTTTGCTCGCGTTCGCGGCATTCCCGTGCTGAACTATTATATGCTCTTGATTGCGTTGATTGCGCTCACGGTCGTGATTGCCGTGCAGGCGGTGGGCATGATTCTCGTGATTGCGCTCCTCACAATTCCCGCTTACATCGCGGAGTGCTATGCCAAGAATTTGCTTCAGATGATGGTTATTTCGGTTTTGGTTTCGCTTGTGCTCGTGGTGCTTGGACTTTTAGTCGCTTGCCAGTTGAATTTTGTCGTCGGCCCTACAATTATTGCGGGCGGCGTCATCTTGTACTTGCTCAACTTTGCCGTTAAAAAGATTGTGAAAAAATAGGAGAGGGAAAATGTTTTCAATGTTGCGCGTTTCTGTAGCTTTAGCCTGTTCGTTCCTGGCAACGTCTGCATTCTCTGCCGCTGCCCGTAATTCGTTTGACAACATGGATGTCAAAACGTCTTATTCCGAGCTTTTGCAAGAGAAAAACGCCCGTAACGATTCGCTCTTGCCGGCTTTTGATGGCGACAAGGCTTTTGCCGAAGTGCTCCGCCTGAATCCGAATTTCTGGAGCTTGGGTAGCGCCATCAACAAAGAAGAATCCCTCGTGACAAAGCTTCACGTGAACTTGATTTTCGTGGACGGTACCCGCGAAGAGCCGTTCTGCGAACTTGATAAGGCGGCGAAAAATACTGCAGATGAATGGAACGTGCGCATCGGTGCGGACTTTGTTTCTGCAGGCTCCAATACGGTCCACATTCACGTGCAGCAGTGCTTGGACTATGTGCGCGACCAGCTCGGTTATGCCATCAAGAAGGGTGACAAGATTATCCACGTGCCGCCCAAGGAAACGCTTGAAAAAATCAAGAAAAGCGAAATCCCGGATGCTATTGACATTGATTTGCAGCAGACGCTTTTGAAGGCTCACGAAGACGTGAATCTCACTGGCAAGTGCCCCAAAGATATCGAAGCCTACATCATCCTCATGAATGTGTACAATCAAGTCAAGAACATGAAGATGGATTACGTTGTCATTAATGACCAGCTGAACAAGCAACGCAATGGCGGCTCCCGCGTACAGTCCTGCGCTTTTAGCCGCGAATGGAACAAACGCTACCAGGAAAGCGCAAGCTTCGAATGCGATATCGATAACGACCGTTGCACCTACCGTCAGGAAAATGATGGCGATACGGAATGGTCTATCAACTACGAAAAAGACCGCTTTGAATACATCAACAAGAAGTTCCTCTTCTTCAATCGCGATCCGATGAGCATCCACAAGGGCGGTACCATGATGGATTTGCGCTTGATTCGCCTTTCCACGACACTTTATCTGGAAGCCTACATCAACTTGAAGGGTGAACCTGTAACGCTTGGCCTTATCGTTGTGCCGGGCGACAAGTCCATCAAGGATTACGAAGACGACCGCCCGTCTTACGAAGAATCCCGCGAAATGACGGAATAATTGTTTTTTTGCAATATTTGCTGAAATGTCATGCCGACCATAGAGCCGGCATTGCCTTTTTAAAGCCCGTTTAGACGCATTTTTTAGGTGCTTTTCTTTGAAAAGGCGGTAATTTATATTATATTAAGAAAGTAAAATTTTAAGGAGAATATTATGAATTCTTTCGTTAAGGCTTCTTTGATCGCTGCGATGATGACTGCTCCGCTCATGGCTGACGAATCTTTTGGTGGCGTCGGCATCACCATTTACCAGGTGACGGATGGCGTTCACGTGGCAGAAGTCATCCCGGGCACCCCGGCTGCCGAAACCAATCTCCGTGCTGGTGATGTGATTACCGCTGTTGACGGAGTCAGCCTCAAGGGCCAGAATATCGAATTTTCCAAGTCTAAGCTTCGTGGCCAGGTCAATAAGCCGCTCGAAATTACTTACACGAGCAATGGCGAAACCTATTCTGCCGTGATTCGTCGTGCTCAGATTACCGTGAAGGACTTGGACAACAAGGCCGTCAAGAATTGGTATGGCGATAAGGAACGTGTAAATGCTCAGGAACTCGAAACGTTCGCTAGCGCAACAGAAAACGACAAGCAGCTCGTTGCTGTGCTTAGCCGTGGCAACCTCATCAAGAACGATGTTTCTGTAGCCTCTGCTGATGTCAATGGCGTTTATGTGGAAAAGGCAAAGACCGCTCCGAAGTTCACCAAGACGACTCCGGTCCGCTCGGGTGATGCTAGCCTCCGTCTTTTCAATCGCAAGGCTCTTTCGTTTACGCTCAAGTCTCCGGGTCGTGCTACTGTTACCATCATGACTGCTGATGGCGAACAAGTGGCAACGCTGAACCTCGACAACGCTATTGCAGGCGTGAATACGCTCAACTGGAATGGTGCTCAGGTGCCGAGTGGCCGTTATGTTATTTCCATTGACCACAATGGCGCTGTGAGCGGCGCTAACGCTGTGCTCAAGTAATCTGCATTGCTGCTAGCCCGTTTTACGTGGCTGTCCTGCTTTAAATAGAAATTTGATGGACGCTTCTATCTGGAGCGTTCATTTTTTCTATCTTGTGGAACCGTGATTTTATCCAAAACCCATTGCGTTCTGTGGGCCGTTATCGCATTGTTTATCGCTGCGGTCTTTGCTCCTTGCTCTTACGGCGAGGAGATGACGCGCTTTGAACTTGAAGAACGCGAGCAGCCTGTCGAAGATACGACTGAGGTGGATTGGATGAACGATACGACTGGCGTGGATACGATTGAATACCATGCGGTCGATCTTGTGTACGATGTGGAAACTTCTACGTTCAACTTGAATAAGTCGGCGCAGCTCAAGTACCGCACGGCGACGCTGGAATCCGATACGATTTGGATGGACCAGAAAAACCAGATTCTCGCCGCTAGCGGAAACCCGATTCTTCGCGAATCCAAGAATCCCTCCCTTTCGGGGATGCGCCTCAAGTACAACCTCAAGTCTAAAATTGGCGAGGTGTATTACGCGACCACCTTCCAGGACAACCAGCAGCTGAACGGCATGGAAGTCCGTCGCTTGCCTGATACGCGAATCCAGATTGCGCGTGGCGACTTTAGTACGTGTAACGACACGACGCACCAACACTTCTACTTTTATGGCCGTCGCATGGTGGTGAAGCCCAAGGAGACGATTACGGCAAGGCCTGTGGTCTTGAACATTGCCGATGTGCCTGTGGCGGTTCTTCCAATGATTGTGGCTCCGCTTAAGAGCGGCCGAAAGTCGGGCCTTTTGACACCGAAGTTCGGTGGTGACCAAAAGCAGGGTTATTACTTGAGCAATGTCGGCTTTTATTATGCGGCGAACGATTATTGGGATGCGACTATTTCTGCTGACATTATCGAAGGTGACGAGGCGCGCTTTGAGCGTTCGACCCTTACGGGCGAAGTCCGTTACAAGAAACGTTATTTGCTAGATGGGTATTTAAAGTACACGAGCTATCTCAATGAATTTGACTTTGCCAATAGCGATTACGACATTAAATTTTCGCACAACCAGAACTTGACTCCGGACGCAAAACACACGTTGAGTGGCCAGGGTTCTTTTGTGAGCCGTCAGGGCATCCGTAAGGACAGGTCGCTTGAAGCGAGTACGATTTTGGACCAGCAGGCCAATGCGTCACTTGCGTATTCTGGGAAGTTCGGAAACAACAAGAGCTTGACGGTTCGAATTTCACAGAATCATAACCTCACGACGGGCATGCTTGAAAGGGAACTGCCGGATATCCAGTACCGCATGAGCGGAAACCTTTTCAACTTTGAATTAGACGAAGGTGAGGTGGCTGCAGAGGACGGCTCGTTCCAGTCGTTCCTTGAAAAATTCAACTATAGCTTTACGAACCGGTTCAACTACAAGTCGCACCGCGAACGTGATACGACGCTCAACAAGGACACGACGGCTCATTACTTGGGTTATACGGGAACGTACACCTTGGATTATTCAGGCCGACTTTTCGACGTGATTAACATTACTCCGCGAGCTACGTTTACGGGTTATTGGACGGGTACGTCTTGGCGCAATCCGAATGATTCTTTGTACAAGCGAAAGCGCTATATGAGTTTTAATCCCGATGAAGGGACTTTTGGCAATGTCGCTTACAACCACAATTACAGCTTGACCGCCGACACGAAACTTTATGGTATCTGGGTGCCTGAAATTGGGCGCTTTACCGGTGTCCGGCACGTGCTTTCACCAAGCATTTCTTACACGTACGCACCAGAAATCGACACGGTCAAGAAGTTCGCTCCGCATCCGTATTTGGGACAGTATCCGTATCAGGAAAAGCAACAGACGATTGGCTTTAGCTTGAGTAACGACTTTGATATCAAGTACCTCAAGGTGGCGGGGCATGTCGATACGACCCGCGGAGATTCTACGAAAAAGGCTAAGGCGGTCGAAGACCAGTACGGCACACGTCGATTGCTTACGACAAGGCATAGTTTCTCGTACAACTTTGCAGCTGATTCGCTGAATTTTTCTGACATTTCGTCGTCGTTTGGCTTCCAAATTTTGCCGGACTACATGTTTACCATCAATACGCGCCATAGCTTTTACCACAAGTACGAATCGAATCCGAACAAGGTAAGATTCCCGGAACTCACATATTGGGGCTATGAACTTTCAAAGAGCTTCCACTGGAGTGGTACGTTTAATGGTGGGCTCCCATCGCAGCTTGAAAAATATGAAATGCTCAATTGGTCTTTGAGCCTGGATTACCGCTATTCGTTTAGCAGTACACGGGTGGCGAAGAATTTGTTCAAAGACAACATTTCGCATTCTACGGGTATTTCTGCCTCGTTCCAGCCGACAGTCAACTGGGATGTCTCTTATAGCACCCGTTACGATTATAATGAAGGTAAGTTTGTCTCTCATGAATTTACGTTCAAGCGTGTGTTGCATTGCTGGCAGCTCGATTTCACATGGACGCCGACGGGCCCTGCCGCAGGCTGGAGCTTCTCCGTGTATGTCCGCGACTTGCCTGATATCAAGCTTAACGCCGGCAGCACCGATACAAAGAGTTATGACTAAGTTAGACGAGAGAACGGCTCTTCGAGCCTGTAGGCGAGAGACGGAAGAAGTAGACAGTAAGCAGTAGGCAGTAGACAGGATTAGTTTGGCGGCTTCGCCGCAATTATATAACTTCCTACTTCCTACCGACTACTTCCTACTGATCACATCCCTAACCACTAATCACTAACCCCTATATACTAACCACTATTGACTAATAACCAATGACTAACGAAATAATTCTTGCAAGCGGTTCGCCGCGCCGTTCCGAAATTTTAAAACAGCTGGGTGTCAAGTTCCGTGTAGTCGTCTCGGGCGAAGACGAAAAGCCCACAAGTGCAAATCCGCTCGACTTTCCGCGTGAAAATGCCTGCATCAAGGCTTTGTCTGTTTCACGCCAGGAGTGCGATGCTTATGTGCTTGGCTTTGACACGCTTGTGTTTTTGGATAACGTTCCGCTCGGCAAGCCCAAATCCGAAGCGAAAGCCCTTGAAATGTTAAGCAAACTAAACAATCGTAGCCATTTTGTCATCACAGGAGTTGCGATTGCCCGTAACGGTGAAATCCTCAGCGCGTCCGAAGAGAAAACAGAGGTGTTTTTTAGAAACTGCACCTTACAAGAGCTTAAAGAATATGTAAATTCTAGGGACCCGATGGACAAGGCTGGCGCCTACGGCATTCAGACGAATGGTGCGCGCCTGATCAAGTCTATCAACGGCTGTTACTACAACGTGGTTGGATTGCCGGTTGCACGTACGCTGGAAATGTTGGATGGTTTAGAAGTTAGGGTTTAGCAAATGATTCAGTTGGAAGAGAAAAATCCAAACGAACGCCTTGGTGATTTTTTGGTCCGCGTTCGTGAATCTCAAGGACTTACGATTGAAGATCTTGCCGAGCGCACGAAAATCTCGGTAAAGATGCTTCATTTCATTGAATCGAGCGACTGGAAGTCTTTGCCGGTCGAAGCTTATGTCCGTAGTTATTTGAATTCTGTAAGCTCAAAGCTTGGCTTGGATCCCAAGGCTGTCCTTAAAATGTATGCCGAAGAAGTGGGCTCAAGCTATGAAGTCCGCGAGGCTGAACCCATCAAGAATATCGCTCCGATGACGGACGAAGAAAAGAAACCACGTAGCAAGGCTGTGCCTATAGCTATCGTGATTATTCTCGTCCTCTTGGTGGTCGGGCTCCATTTTGTGACCCGTGAAAAAGCCGCTTCTGATGCTAGTGCCAATCCGCCATCGGTGGTCGCTGCCGAAGATTCTTCGGAGGTCAATCAGGACATGCCTGAAGGCGCTATTGCGGTTCCGGTCGATTCCATCAAGGAAGAAAAGAACGAGACGGTGACTCAGGCAGAAGTCGATAAGGCTGTGAAAAAGGCTGAAAATCTCCCGGCATCTGCAACGATTTTTATCTCTTCGACGTCCAAGAAAGATACGACAGTGACGACGGGCCCGGTTTCGGATAACGGTCGTACTCGCATTGAACTTGTCGGTTCCGGCGAAATGCGTTCTTGGGTCGGCATCAAGCGCGACGAAGACGATGATGATTTTGTGAAAGAAGCGAACATTGCAACGGTTGACAATAAGCTTGTCTATACCGCAAGTGGTACGCTCTACATTGTGATTGGTGAACCGCGTGCCATTGGCAAGATGTACTTGAACGGCGTGGAAACTCCGGTTCCTGTGCCGAAGTTTGGCCGTGTGGCTCGCTTCAGCGTTTATGACGGTCGTGTCCTTAAATAAGAGGTGCTAAGATGCGTTCTTCTAAGATTTCTCGTAAGACGAGTGAAACCGATATTCAACTTTTCTTGAATCTGGACGATTGCTCCAGAGGTCAGATTAGCTCGGGCTCGGGCTTCTTGGATCACATGCTGAACTTGTTCCAAGTGCATGGCGGATTCCACCTCGATTTGAACTGCAAGGGCGATACCGAGGTCGATATGCACCACAGCATGGAAGACATCGCTATTGTGCTCGGCCAGGCGCTTGTAGAATGCCTCGGTGACAAAAAGGGCATTGAACGCTATGGATTTTACTTTGTTCCGATGGACGAAGCCTTGAGCCGCGTGTGCATTGACTTTAGCAACCGCATCGGCTTTGTCTGGAATGTGAAGCTCCCGGCTGCTACCGCAGGCGGAATTGAAGCTAGCATGTTCGAACACTTCTTCAAGAGCCTCTGCGAAAATGCTCGCATGAACTTGCACGTGGAACTCTTCTATGGCAATGACAACCATCACTGTCTGGAATCCATTTTCAAGGCTTTTGCACGTGCCGTTGCCATGGCTGTTGCGCCCTCCCGCAACGTGAAGGGTGTCCCCAGCAGCAAGGGTGTGCTGTAAAAGATCGCCGATAATCACTGCGGAAAAAAAACGCAAAAATCGCCGCAGTTGAAAAGCGCGAGAATCGCCGAACTCGTCATTGCGAGGCACAAAGTGCCGAAGCAATCTCTTATTAAGTCTTGAGTGTCATGCCCGCGAAAGCGGGCTTTATCTTTATTGTCATGCCCGCCGGAGCCTGTGCTGAGCGCAGTCGAAGTAAGCGGGCATCTCCTTTATTCTGTTTTTTGCTGTGTAATGGATGAAATTACGGGCATTTTTTTGTTTTTATGAATCAATAGCAGATTTTTTTTGAAAAAAGAAAAATTTTAGGATATTTTTATTTAGACTTCATCGAAGGAGATTATATGGCATTGATGATTATTCAGCTGTTAATAGTGCTTCTGGCGCTTTACGTGGGTTCGCGTTACGGGAGTCTTGCGCTTGGGGCCATTTCGGGTATTGGTCTTGCCATTCTGGTGCTCGGCTTTGGCATGAAACCGGGAAACCCGCCTACAGACGTTATTTACATCATCATTGCCGCCGTGACTTGTGCGGGAATCTTGCAGGCCTCTGGCGGTATGGATTGGCTTATCCAGGTTGCAGAACGCCTATTGCGTCGGCATCCGGACCACATTACGTTCCTCGCTCCGCTTTGCACGTTCTTCTTGACGGTGCTCGTGGGAACAGGGCATGTGGTCTATACACTGATGCCGATTATTTGCGATATCTCCCTCAAGAAGGGAATACGCCCGGAACGCCCGTGCAGCGTAGCTTCGGTCGCTTCGCAGGTGGGCATTACATGTTCGCCGATTGCGGCGGCGGTCGCTTCGTTTGTCATTATCTCAAACAAGAACGGATTTGAAATCAACAACTTGCAGGTCATCGCAATTACGATTCCGGCGTGCATTTGCGGAATTATGGCGGCAGCGGCTGTTTCGTACAGGCGAGGGCTCGATCTCGATAAGGACCCGGCTTTCCAGGCGCGCCTCAAGGACCCGCAGATGAAGGAATACATGTTCGGGAGTACGGCTTCCGTGCTTGACAAAAAAGTCCCGAAAGAGGCAAAACGTGCGGTGTATATCTTTCTTGCGGCTCTTGGCGTGATTGTGCTGTTTTCCATTTGCCAGATTACAGGGCACGATATTCGTCCACAGTTTCCGACGGGCAAGATTGTCGATGGCGTGGCGCAAATAAAGCCGCTTGCGATGAACATTATCATCCAGATTGTGATGATTTCGGCAGCGGCGTTCATGATTCTTTGTTGTAAGGCGGAACCCAAGAAGGCCGTGGCGGGAGCTGTGTGGCAGAGCGGCATGGTCGCCGTTGTCGCCATTTATGGTATCGCGTGGCTTGCCGATACCTACTTTGCAAATTACATGGATGTGATGCAGGGCGGGCTCAAGGATATTGTGCAGCATTACCCGTGGGCAATCGCGTTTGCGTTCTTTGCGGTGAGCGTGCTTATCAATTCGCAGGGGGCCGTGGTGGTCGCGATGCTCCCGCTGGCCTATAGCCTCAACATCGAAGGTCCTGTGCTGTTGGGCGTGCTCCCGAGTGTTTATGGTTACTTCTTCATCCCGAATTATCCGTCCGACATTGCGACCGTGAACTTCGACCGTTCGGGCACGACCGTCATCGGAAAGTACTTGCTGAACCACAGCTTTATGCGGCCGGGCATGGTAAGCGTCATCGTTTCGACGATTGTCGGAACGTTGCTTGTAAAGCTGATCTACTAGCGCCGTGAATTCGGAATGACGTCACTTTTTCCTCGCCTCAGTCGATGCTGGGCGAGAATTTTTTATATGAAACATTATGTTTCTTATACTGATGTAAAAATAATTGATTTGTTGATAAAATCGCTTAAATTTAAAGAAAATATCAAATTTTGTTTCATTGGTATTTGTTTTTGCATGAATTAATTTTATTTTTAAAGCAGATAAAGCTGATTAAGAATTATGAAATCCGTTTTTGAATATAGAGATTACCGCGAATACATGCGAGATTTTTACGAGAGCCGTAAAAAGTGTTCCGCATTTACGTGGCGCGAATTTGCAAAACTTGCGGGTTTTTCGTCTTCGGGATTTTTGATGCTTGTTTGCGACGGTAAAACGCGACTTTCAAAAGTTGCTGTTGAAAAGGTCTTGCCGGCGATGAACTTGTCTGGTGTACAGGCCGAATATTTTCGGGCGATGGTTGAATTTTGCGATTCCGCACGCTCTGAAATCCGTCAAGTCGCTTTTGAGTGGATGATGAAAATTGCTAGCGAAAACCGTGTGGAATTTTTGGAAGCGAAGTCGTTTGAATATTTTTCGTCGTGGGCAAACCCGGCACTCAGGGAACTTGCCCCGATTATGAAGGGCGCGACGCCTCTTGAAATGGGACATGCTCTTGTGCCTGCCATTTCTGCTGCCGAAGCTCGTGAATCCTTGGAACTTCAGGAATCGCTTGGGCTCTTGAAAAAAGATGAATGCGGAAATTACGTGCAAACAAGCGAAGGTGTTTCGAGCTCTCGTGAAGTTATCTCGGCGACGGTCGTCAATATGCAAAAGCAATATGCGCATTTGGCTGCCGAATCCCTAGAACGTTATTCGCGAGAATATCGCCACATTTCGGGCATGACGATGGGCCTTGACCGAGAAGCTTATGAGCGCCTAGCTGCAGAACTTGATGCCTTCCGCAAAAAAGTAGTGGAAATCGTATCGAACGTGAAAAGTTACGATCGCGTTTATCGAATGAATTTACAGCTCTTTCCATTGAGCAAACAAGTTGGAGAAAAAAAATGAAAAAGAATAATCTGATGCAAAATATATTTGCCATGAGCCTTGCTTGCGCAACGGTTCTTTCGGGGATTACGCTACTTGCGGGGTGTTCCGGCTTTACCGAGGACACGAATACATCATCGAATGATGATGGCGGAATCATTGATGTGCAAACGGCTTTTGCTTCTGCTCGTGTGACGGGAATGGGCAAGGCTCATGTTGATGAATCCAAGGATTCTGTAACATTTGTAACTGAAGTTTTCGGTGGCTGCATTAAGCGTAATGGAACGATTTTCTATAATCCAGACTATTATTCTGCAGATACAAATCGCTTGGCCTATAATTTCCGTAATGATACTTTACAGCTTTCTTCTATTTACGAAGATAAAAATACAAAAGAGCTTGAGACTGTTCAGTTCGTGGGCGGAACCTCTGGCGTGTTGGATGGCACTTGGCGTTCGCAACCGTGCTTTTATCTTGATGGAGTTCATTACTGTAATAACGATGCTTATGAAAAGTTTATTAAAATCGATGGAGACAACGTAGAATTCCGTGCCGGTGATGTGCCGAACTATGATTATATGAACACGAATTTTGTGTGTGATATATTCCGGTTCTTGAACGGTAAAAGCTCCATTTCGTTTGACGATGTTTTCTATTCAAGGTCTGCCAATAGTCCTGAAGAATATGGAATTACTGTCCTAGAAAAAACGAATAAGAGCATGAAGTTTACGCATGAAGGTCGCACATTTGATTTGAAATTAGATTTTGTCCGCTATAGCGATACCGTGGCGGTGACGCTTTCGTCTAATGGAACGACATGCGTTGGCAATTATAGCAGGAAGAAAAACGTCCCGCCTGAATTATGCCGCGAAGAAAATGCACCTTATATGGAATTTAACGCAGAAAATTGGGATTCAGATGCGCATGCGTCGCAATATAAAAAGGATAATCGTCCTGAATTTGAAAAATGCGTCAAGGGGATTCTTGAAAGCGAGATAAAGACATCTACAAGTGCGGACTCTGGAAATGTTGATGTGCTGGCTGGTTTTGCATCGGCTCGTATGGTGTATTCCGGTAAAGCTCTTGTTAATGAAACTCAAGACTCGTTAACGTTTGTTGATGAACAAGTGGGTGGATGCCTCAAGAAAGGCGAATCATTTATGTATGACCCTGATTTCTATTACGGTGATTCAAATACGTATGCCTATGGCTTCCGCGGCGATACTTTGGCGCTTACACGGCCGGCGGTACTCTATGCAGATGGTAATGACGGTTTTGAATCGACAGAGACGATATTCCTTGTTGGAGGATCGTCTGGAAAGCTTGATGGAATCTGGAAAATTTTGCCGTGCAGACTGATTGATGCTAAAGGTGAAATGGGTTGCCTGAATGATGCCGATGAGGATTTTGTAAAAATAGATAATGGAAAAACGGAGTTCTATATTGCAGAGCTCGCGGACTATGATTACATGAAATCCGTTTTTGTCGAAGAATTATTCATGTTCTTGGACAGTCAAAACTCCATTCAGATTGAAACCCCATTTTATGAAGGTCGGAATGTTGAATCTTTAGCTGAAGATTATGGAATTACAGTGCAAGAAAAAACGAATAGGAGTATGAAGTTTACTTATGAGGGACACTCTTTTGATTTGAAATTGAATTATGCGAAAATAAAGGATAGTGTGTCTGTAACATTGACATCGGGTAATGTTGTTTGCAATGCATATAACCGTGAAATTCCAAATATTACGCAAGAACTGTGCAGTGAAGAAAATGCTCCCTATCTAAAAGAAATGGAATCGGGAGCGTACGAGATTAGAAAGCGTAATGACACTGAATTCGAGGATTGCATTAACGGCATTCTCGGTCGCGAAAGAAAATCTTATTAATTGTTGCCGGTGCAGTTGCATCGGCTATTGGTTCTAAACAATCGCATGCTCACTACGAATTCTCTAACCACTGTTTACTAATCACTAACCACTGCGGCAAAGCCGCTCTCTTTCGTCTAATCTACACCGGCGTTTTGCTTTTTTCCCCGGCGATTTCTCGAACGAGTTTCGGTACGAGGTAGCCGGGGAGTTTTGTGCGTATTTGCGCGATGAGTTCGCGGGCGCGTTCGTCGCTGACTTCAAAATGGGCGACGCCCTTCGCATGGTCGAGCTGGTGAAGGTAGTAGGGGAGGACTCCTTGCGTAAACAGCTTGCGGCACAGGCGTTCGAGCGTTTCTGCGTCATCGTTCACGCCTTTCAAAAGAACGCTCTGGTTCAAGAGTGTCCAACCGCTGAATTTAAGTTGTGCGAAAACGGCGGCGGATTCTTCGTCTAGTTCGTCGGGGTGGTTCACGTGCACCACGAGCACACAATTGAATCGTGCGGGGAGTTCACGCAAAAGTTCAAAATGCTGCATCACGAGGTCCGGTCTCATGATCGGGAGTCTCGTGTGGATGCGGAGCGTCGTCACGGACGGGTGGAATGCAATTGCTTCCACGAGGTCGCGGAACGGTCCCGGGCCAAGCGTGAGCGGGTCTCCGCCTGAGAGTATGACTTCCCAGATGCTCGTATGGACGTCGAGCCAGTTCGAAACTTCTCTCGCGATATTCTGTGTGTCCTGGAAGGGGTAGTTGCGTCTGAAGCAGAAACGGCAGCGCACACCGCAGGCAGAAGTCGAAACGATGAGAGCGCGGTTCTCGTACTTTTGCAAGATGCATTCGGACTTGCCGGCGGGGAGGTCGCCCACAGGGTCATCGACAAAGCCGGGGGCTTCCTTGAGTTCGGCCTTGCTCGGTAGAACCTCGCGTAGCAGTTTGACGGGCTCGGCCGAATTCTTGATGAGGTCGGCGTAGTGCTTGGAACAGTTGAATGCGAACGTGGGCTCTTGGTCGAGGTTTGCGCGCATTTCGCTTGTCAAACCGGTAAAATCATTGCCCAAATAGTCTAAAAATTCAGAAATATGCGTGAAGATTTTAACAGAATTGTCCATTATATTGCTAAATTTAGAATCAAAAACCAAAAGAGGATAATATGGGTACTGTAAGCACCAACGAATTCCGTAAAAAATTGAAAATCATGGTTGATGGTCAGCCGTATGAAATCATCGAAAACCAGTTTGTGAAGCCGGGTAAGGGTCAGGCTTTTAACCGCGTTCGTATCAAGAACTTGGTGACTGGCCGTACTCTCGAACGCACCTGGAAGAGCGGTGATACGGTGGAAGAAGCTGATGTGACCTACACCGAAATGACCTACCTCTACAACGACGGTTCTACTTGGTATTTCCTCAACAGTGAAACTCAGGAAACTGAAGAAATCTCCAAGGAAGCTCTCAATGGTTGCGAAGTCTGGCTCCTCGATGGCGCTACTGTAGAAGTGACCTGGTGGAAGGACCCGAAGTCCGGCGCTACGCTTCCTATCGAAGTGATTCCGCCTACCTTCGTTGACTTGATGATCGTTGACGCTCCTCCGGCAGTTCAGGGCAACACCAGCGGTAACGTGATGCGTGAAGCCACTCTCGAAACTGGCGCTAAGGTGATGATTCCGCTCTTCATCGAAAACAACACCAAGATTCGCGTGGATACCCGCGACGGTTCTTACCTCGAAAGAGCAAAGTAATCTTGTCATCCTGGAGCGCGTAGCGCGATAGGATCCATACAAATAAGCCTCGTCCTTGCGACGGGGCTTTTGTTGTACTGCGGTGAGGTCGCATTGACAAACTGTCTATAAAATAACAGCTCTTCAAATGAGCTTTTTTCTCGTTTCTGTATAATTTATAGTTGTTGTTTAACCGAAAGGGATATATGGGAATGTTTGATAAGCTTTCTGGTTTTGCGTCCGTGGCGTGTTTTGCTGCGGGCTTCCTTGCGTTCGGAACTGCGCCTGCAACTGCCGCTCCGGACCCCAATTTCCACATTTACATTGCGTACGGCCAGTCCAACATGGGCGGCACTGCTGATGCCCAGAGCGCGGACAAGGTTGAAAATTCGCGCTTCAAGATTTTCGCGACGCAGAAGTGCTCGGGCAAGGGCCGCAACTCGCTAGGCGATGTTTACCCGGCGGTGCCCTCGCTCTTTAACTGTGGCAACACGATTTCTGTGGCGGACTGGTTTGGCCGTACGATGGCCGACAGCATGCCTGACGTGACGATCGGAATTATCCCGGTTGCAGTGGGTGGCGCAAGCATCAAGCTTTTTGACCAGGACCAATACAAGAGTTACCTCTCGACCGCAGAAACCTGGCTCCAAAACTATGCGAAAGAATATGCAAGCGACGGAAACGTGACGAAGACGATTATCGATATCGCTAAAAAGGCGCAGGAAAAGGGCGTTATCAAGGGCATCATCTTCCACCAGGGCGAAACGGATGGCGGCTACTCGGACTGGCCGAAAATTGTGAAGAAAACTCGCGACGATATTCTCAAGGCGCTCAACTTGAGCTCCGATACGGTGCCGTTCGTGGCAGGCGAACTCTTGCGTGAAGGCTGCTGCTATTCCGACCGCGTGTCGAAACTCCCGAACACGATGGACAACACCTATTACGCCTCGTCCGAGAACTTGAAGGGCAATGGCGTGGATCGATTCCATTTCAATCACGATGCCTACGTAGAATTCGGCAAGCGCTATGCGGCGCAGATGCTCAAGGCGGTGAACCGCAAGCCTGTGGAACCTGTTCCGCAGAAGCCGTTTGGTAAGGTGGATGGCGATAGCGTTGTTGCTGGCGAACCGGCGAAAATCCCTGGGAAAATCGAAGTTGAAAATTACGACATCAATGGTGTCGGTAGTGGTAATAGTTCTTATTCCGATAAAGATTCCGAAAACAAGGGTGCTGCATACCGCAAGGACGGTGTCGATATTTATAAGGGTGGAGACAATTACGCTATCGGTTATACTGAAGAAGGCGAATGGCTGGAATACACCGTGAATGTGGAGCGTGACGGCAAGTTCTACATTTCTGCGAATGTGGCTTCTGGAACAGAATCGTCTAGCTTCAGCCTGCTCCTGGATGATAAGGAAATTGTCCCTTCAACGAAGGTTCCAAAAACGGGCGATGAGTGGGACGTCTATGAATGGCTGGAATTAGGTCAGGTGAAATTCACTAAGGGCGAGCACGTGTTGAAGCTTTTGATTACAGGCAATTACGTGAACATTGACTGGATTGAAGTTGAAGATCGGTCGCTTGTCGTTCGCCCGAAATTTGAGGCGTCCTCGGGCTCACAAATTTACGATGTGTTCGATATGCTCGGTTCACATGTGGGCCGTGTCGAGGCAACGACAGCAAAAGATGTTTCGCAGAAAGTACGTACTCTCGTGAAGCCCAAAGGCGCGTACCTTGTGAAGTCTCGTAACAGCTCCGCGACCATCCGCGTGACGAAATAACCTGTCTACTTCCTACTGTCTACTTCCTACTGCGTTGCGGAATACTTCCGCGACGCGGTCCGGGTTATCGCTTTTAAGCCAACTTAACGTTTCGGTACCGCGGTAGCTCCAGGCGAAAATGTTCTTGATGCCTGCAGCACGGCTTTCAGCGACAGCGATGGCGAGGTCATTTTCGCGGCCCGCTTCAATTTGGTACGCCTTGACCCACATCTGTACGGATTTCCCGTAGCGGGTTGCGACTTCGACGAGCTTGTTTGCTGTTTCGCGGTATTTTTCATGGACCCATTCTTCGCTTGCTCCGCGCTCCCAGTACGGATCGCTTGCGATTTCATCAACGGCATCGAGGCACGCGACACGGCTCCAGTCGTCGAGCCCCGCCGGGAACCACGGCGGCAGCATGCAAACGCAGTTGCGTTTGCCGCGCGCTTTAACATCTTGAGTCATCTCGTCCAAAAATTCAATGAGGCTTTCTTCGCGGAACAGCTTTACGTCGTCTGTAAGTTCCGCGGGCATCTCGTAACCAAACTTTGTACGGAATTTTTCGCGACATTTTTCGCAACGGCAACTCCAGTTGCTGAGCCCGCCTTTTTCAAAATAAAAATGCGGCTCGTCCCAAAAAATGGTAGAGACTTTCGTATCGCAGACGGTTGCAATCCACTTGTGCATATAGGCGCGGAACTCCGGGTGGTTCGGGCAGGCGGCCACTTTCGGTTTCCCGTCTATGGCAACCTGGCACATGTCGTGATTGCGTGCTGTGAGTTCCGAATAAGCTTCACCGCCAAACACGCGACCAATTCCCCACGGATTCACATAAACGCTGAGTCCCATCGCGGCAGAATCGTTCACGATCTGCTTCATGGAGTCGTAATAGTATTGCAGGTCCTCTTCGCTCCAAGTATGGAGCACTGCATTGTAGCCTGCTTCTTTTATCTGTACAAGGTCTATGTGTGCAAGCTTCGGAGAGCGCACACCAAAGTAGCTAACGCCTTTAATCACGGTTGAAAACCTCTGTTAGATTCCTCTATAGCTTTTATGTTGGGTCCACTTGGCCCATTGCGGACAACCGTTCTTATGCAGCACGCTTTCGAGAGTTGCGTACCATTCTTCTTCGCTCACTGGTCGGCGAATCCAGAATGTGCTATCGTCTCTGGAATCTTCGGGGAGTGGCATATCGTCCGGAATGATTTCGATAATCCAGGATTCCGGGATACCGTTGTGAAGTTCCTTGCTGAAGGCGAGGTTCTTCTCGGTTGCATGGTCGGCGTGGTCAAAGATGATGAGCGATGGCGACTGGCCGATGATGAGTGCCGATTCCAAAAGGCTCTGGGCGCTTTCGATGGAATTGCAAGTATAGAGGGTGGAATCCTCTGCCATGTTGCCATGCTCTAAGAGCCAGCGGAAGGTCCACTGGTTCAGCTTGTCGAGGCTGCCTGGCGAAGATGGCGTTATGAAAAATATGTGTCCCACAGCTAAAGTATAGAAAGTTTATTGTTAAATTATGGGGAGAAAAATTGAATTGTCATTGAAAATTATGAATTTCCCTGATCTTGGTGAATTTCGGTTTGTCCGTAAAATATTGGATGGGGTTGCTCCCTTAAAACATGAACCACCCACGCACCGCGGTTGGCTGTCGGCGGGGGATGACTGCGCCATCTTTGATGGCTGGCTTGCGACCAAGGACCTCTCGGTCGAAAACACGCACTTCCGGCTGGACTGGTCGAGTCCGGAACAGGCGGTCGAAAAGCACATTGTGTCCAACGTCTCGGATGTGTCTTCCATGGGCGGTCGGCCCAAGATTGCACTGTTCGGACTTTGCGTGAACAAAAATTGGAGCGAAGAAATTCGAAACAGAATTGCAAAGGCTGTTGCGCAAGGCTTTGAGAGAAGAGAAATTACGTTGATTGGTGGAGATACGGTCTCTGGCGATGTCGGAATGTTTTCGACAACACTCCTTGGCGCGACTGATGGCGAAACTGCGCTCCTCCGCAGTGCCGCAAAACCGGGGGACCATGTTTTTGTGGCGGGTACGCTCGGCAAATCTGACGCCGGACTTTGGATTTTGATGAACCATCCTGAAGAGGCAAAACGCTTCCCGAGGCTCGTCGAATACCACTTGGCACCCCAAATTTGTGAGGATGCAGGGGCCCAATTGGTAAAACAGGGGGTGCGTGGCGCCTGTATGGACATTAGCGATGGCCTTAGTTCCGAAGTAAACCACCTTGCTCTCTCGTCGGGCGTTTCCATTGAAATAGACGAGCAAAAGCTGCCGATTGACCCAGATGTTTTAGAAATGTGCTCGTATTTTGGCCTTTCCCCTCTCCAATTTGCGCTAAATGGGGGTGAAGAATACGAACTTCTGTTCACTTCTAATCTTACAAAAAGTATATATTTACAAGGAGCGCCCCAGAAAGGCGCAATCTATGATATCGGTATGGTATCTTGTGGTAGAGGTGTTTATTTGAAAAGGCAAGATGGAGCTAGGGTGCTCTTGAATGCTCGGGCATGGTCGCATCTATGAAAGATTCAAATAGTTTAGGGCAGTTGCTGGTTCGCGTTAACCTGATTAACGAAGATCAGTTAAAGTACGCCGAAGACGAAGTTAAGTTTTGGACGCAAAAAGGCAAGAAGCTGACTCTTGCCCAGGTTCTTGTGAAGGCGGGGATGGTCTCGCAGGAACAGCTGACCGATATTCTCGGTGTGCAAATGCAGAGCGTCACCAAAAAACGTATTGGTGAAATGCTTTTGGACCAGGGCTTTATTACTCAGGAACAGTTGAACGAGGCTCTTGAAAAGCAAAAGACTGCTGGCGGCAAGCGCTTGGGTCGTGTGCTTATCGATATGGGCTTTATCGACGAGAAAAAGCTCACCGACATTCTTTGTTGCCAGTTCGAGGTTCCGTACGTCAAGCTCGATGCCATTAAGCTTGATGAAAAGGTTTATGAATTTATCCCCGAAGACCAGTGCCGTGCGAACAAGATTGTTCCGCTTTATGTGTCTAAAGATGCCCGCCAGGCTCTCGTGGTTGCGATGGCGGACCCGACGAATGTGCGCCTCAGGGACTCCATCAAGTTTAAGGTCAAGCGCCATGTCGATGTGGTCATGGCGTCTGAACAGGACATCAAGAAGACTATCGATATCCTTTTTGCGGGCCACGGCCCTGCCGAAGAATCCCTGGCCGAACTTATTGGCGGTTCTAACGAAGATGAACTTGAAACGGTCGAACGCGGTAGTAGTGCAAGTGATGAACCGGAACTGACCGACGAAGAAGGCCGCCAGGTCGTGAAGATTGTGACGACCTTGATTCACGAAGCGATTGCACGTCACGCCTCCGATATTCACCTTGAACCGCAAGAGACGTTCCTCAAGTTGCGTTACCGTATTGATGGTGACTTGCAGGTGATGTCTCCGATTCCGGCACGTTTGATGCCACAGATTCTTTCGCGTATCAAGCTTTTGTCCAAGATGGACATTGCAGAAAAGCGTAAGCCGTTGGACGGACGTTTCACAGTGCGTTACAAGGGATCCGAAGTGGACCTTCGTGTGAGCTCGTTCCCGATTTCTTTGCGTAAGCGCGGCGTCTGCGAAAAGATCGTTATGCGTATTTTGGACCCGAATTCGGGTCAGTTCCCGCTACGTGAAATGGGCTTTGACGCCCGTGTGCTCAAGCAGTTTATCGATGCGATTAATGCCCCGAACGGCATTGTGCTCGTTACCGGTCCTACGGGTTCCGGTAAGTCTACGACGCTTTACGCATCTATTCGAGAAATTTTGGATTCCACGATCAACATCTCGACGATGGAAGACCCGGTGGAATTGAATATTGACGGTGTGAACCAAGGTCAGATTAACAATGCCGCTGGCTTTACCTTTGCGGCGGGCATTCGTGCCTTGCTCCGTCAGGACCCGGACGTTATCATGATCGGTGAAATGCGTGACCAGGAGACCTCGACGATGGCTATCGAAGCTGCTTTGACGGGTCACTTGGTCTTCAGTACGCTCCATACAAACGACGCTGCTGGTGCTTTTCCTCGTTTGCTCGAAATGGGACTGGAACCGTTCCTTGTGTCTACCGCAATTAAGGGGGTGTTGGCTCAGCGCCTTGTGCGCCGCATTTGTAAGAACTGTAAGGAGCCGGTCGAAATCTCGCAGGAACTTCGCGATGAACTCCACCTCTCGCCGGATATGCAGTTCTACCATGGCCGCGGTTGTGAAAAGTGCGATGGTTCGGGCTTCAAGGGCCGTTGCGGTATTTACGAGTTCCTCGTGCCGAACGAAGCTGTGCGTAACCTCGTGATCAAGCGCGCATCCGGTGACGAAATCAAACGCGAGGCCATCAAGTCTTGCGAAATGATTACGCTCCGTATGGACGGCATCAACAAGGCGCTCCAGGGCCAGACCACGTTGGAACAGGCCATCGGCGCATCTACTGCGGATGAATAGTCGCTAGGTTATAGGAGGCTGGTTGTAGGTCTTAGGAAATATTACGTTGTTATCTCGGACTTTTCGTCCTGTCATGCCCGACTTGATCGGGCATCTCCTATTTTTGTAAGAGTCTAAACTAATAACCAACGACTAATAACTAATGACCATTGACCAATAACCAATAACCATTGGCTATTTCCTAATGCCTAACCCCTAAAACCTACAACCTATTTTCTATATTGCACATCTGTATATCGACTAGGAGTGCTAGATGGACGATTTCGTAGAATGCAATGTTGTTGATGATAGTGTTTTAGACAAGGAATTGAACCCGGAACAGGCCGCAGCCGCGAAGAAAATTAACGGCCCGATGCTGATTTTGGCCGGTGCAGGTTCTGGAAAGACGCGTTGCATTACTTACAAGATTGCTCATTTGGTTTCGTACCACAAAGTTGATTCCAATCGCGTGCTGGCGGTAACCTTTACGAACAAGGCCGCCCGCGAAATGAAGGACCGTATCCAGAAACTTTTGAATTGCCGTAAGTCGTTCAATTGGATGGGCACGTTCCACTCTGTTTGCCTTAAGCTTCTGAAGCTCTGTCTGGCGAAGGAATCGGTCATCAAGGCACTTGGCGGCAAGTGGTTCGATGCGAATTTCTCGATTTATGATGACGACGATCAGAAGCGCATCCTCAAGGAAATCTTGAAGGATGATCTGGGCGATGATTACGATGTTGCAGAACTGAAAAAGGTGCACGGCGCAATTTCCCGTTTCAAGAATACGGTTTTGTACAAAGGTGATAAGGCTACCTTGCAGACTCCGGACGTGGCGACCATGAATGCGGAATTTGCCGACCAGGAGCGCTATGCTCGTTACTACGAAGCTTATCAGAAAAAGCTTGCGGAATCGAATGCGATGGACTTCGACGACTTGCTGTTCAATACGGTTCGCATGTTGCAGATGGTGCCGAATCTGGCGGAACAGCTGAGACAACGATTCCAGTACGTTGTCGTGGACGAATACCAGGACACAAACGACGTCCAGTATGAACTTTTGAAGTTGCTCATCAACAGGGATACGAAAAACGTAACGGTGGTGGGCGATGACGACCAGAGTATTTACGGCTGGCGTGGCGCAAACATCAAGATTATTCGCAATTTCCACCGCGATTTTGCTCCGGTGACGATTGTAAAGCTCGAACGCAATTACCGCTCGACCGCAAACATTGTTAAAGGCGCAGGTTCTGTGATTGCGCATAACATCCGCCCAGCAGAAATGCAGAAGAACGTGTTTTCCAAGGAAGAAGCGGGCGAGCTCATTCATGTTCGCTATTTCGAAGACGACCGTTCTGAAGCCTCGAACATTGCTAAGACGATTGCGCAGGCGGGTCCTGATTTTTATGCAAAGACGGCTGTTTTCTACCGCACGAACGCCCAGTCGCGTGTGCTCGAAAAGGCGCTCAACGACCTGCGCATCCCGTCGGTAATTTTTGGCGGAACAAGATTCTGGGACCGCAAGGAAATCAAGGATGTGCTTGCCTACTTGCGTGTGCTCGCCAACGAGAAAGACGATGCCGCTTACTTGCGTGTGATTAACACTCCGCCGCGTGCCATCGGCAAGACGACAGTCGAAGGCGTGCTCGCCAAGGTGAAAGCGGGCGAGGGTTCGTTCTGGGACAATCTTTTGGCTGAGGCGAACGGCACCGGTCGCGGCGCTCCGAAGCTCAAGGTTTTTACGGATCTTGTGACGAACTGGAAAAACATGATGACTTCTGGCGAGTATCCGCTCCCGATTCTTGCAGAACATATCATCAACGATACGGGCTATAAGGATTTCTTGCGCAAGGAAGACGAAATCACGGCTGACGAACGCATTGCGAACTTGGACGAAATGATTAACGCTATCCGCGAATTTGACGAAGAACATCCGGGTGCAACGCTCGATGCGTTCTTGCAGGATATTTCGCTTTTGACGGATGGCGACAAGAAGGTCGATACGTCGAAGGGCCTTGTGACGCTCATGACAATCCACATGGCGAAGGGCTTGGAATTTAATACGGTTCATTTGGCGGGCTGCGATGATGAAATCTTCCCGCTCGTGCGTGGAACTTCTATGCTCTCGATGGCAGAAATCAACGAGCAGATGGAAGAAGAACGCCGCCTGTTCTATGTGGGTTGCACCCGTGCTGAAAAGAAACTTTATCTGTACCATGCCGAACGCAGGTTCTTCCAAGGAAACATTAGACCGTTTGCGCCGTCGCGATTCCTCAAGGAACTGGATCCGTCTGTTGTCGACTTTACGCCGTGCCTGAATACGCGACCGGGCGTGCCTGACTTTGTCGGCAATACGCGCTCTAAGCCGTCTTACGGTTCGTTCGGCTCGTCGAGTTATGGTTCTCGTCCGTCTTATGGAAACTCTGGCTCGGGCAATTCCTATGGAAATTCTTATGGAAACCGCTCGTTTGGCGGTGCCTCCCACGGCAGTAGCTTTGGTGGCTCCCGCAGCGGTTTTGGCGGGTCTTCGTTTGGCTCTCGTCCGGCGCCTGTTCCGGCGTCCATCAAGAAGAACGATAAGCACATTGTTTACCGCAATCCGGTGAAGGTTGTAAAGGCTCCTGCTCCGTCTGGTCCGATAATCGAGTACGACAATCCGTATCACGAAGGCGCACGCGTTCGCCATTCCAGGTATGGGACGGGTGTGATTATGAAGGTTTACGGCAGTGGCGATAATGCCCGCGTCGATGTGCGCTTCGATCGCGAGAACATGAACCGCACTATCATCCTCAAATACGCTGCGTTGGAAGTGATTGGATAGCGGCTCCGCCGCTTTGGGTGTCATTCTGGAGGGGCGCAGCCCCCGATAGGATTTGGTCATTATCTTTTGCAATGTCATGCCGGACTTGTTCCGGCATCACCTTTCTCGTATCATGTCATGTTGAGCGAATGCGAAACATCCAGAGCATAGTCCTTACATATAAATTTTCATAAAAACGCTTGGCGTTGTTTTTGCGATTTTGTAAATGATATTCAGATGTTCTCACGTTTGCAGTGCTGAAAGAATGCGAGGCGAATATGAAAATTTTTAAAATGAAAAATTTTTTCATCGCGATTGTCGTCGCAAGTGTTGCCTTTGTACTTTCTGGTTGCAAAGAAGAAAAAAGAGTGACTGAGTCTAGTCATTTGACTGAAACGAAGGAATTGGCTACATCTCAGAAAAATGAAAAACCTATTTGTTGTTTCAAGGATGATTATAATGTTGTAGAATCTAATGATAATGTTGCACATCAAAGGAACTTAAAAAATGATAGTTCCTCTGCAGGTCTAGATAGTAGTTGGTATCGTCGTGGTAAGCCGATACCTAGCTTTGATGAAAAAAATGAGGCAAGTCGGGATAGAATTCGTCGAAGTAAAGGTATTGCTATTGATTTTGAACAACAGAATCCTATTGTTATGAATTATCCTTCTTGTGTTCAATTTGGAGTTAGATGTGCATCTAGGGGCTCTGTTAAGATACCTCCTGTACGTGAAATTGATTTTAAGTATGAAAAGAATGGCTCTCGTACTGCTTCAGATATTATGAAAACTATTCGTCTGCGCACTCCAGGCCTTCGCCATATTTATCGTAAACACTTAAAAAAAATGCCGGGATTTCAAGGCCAAATTACCTTAAAATTCACAATAATTTCCAGTGGCGAAATTTCTGACATTTCCATCGTTTCCTCTACAACACAAAATCGCGAATTTGACACTGGAATTCAACAATATGTAAGCCGTTGGATGTTTCATAAAATAAAATCCGGCAAAACAACTGTCACAATTCCGTTGATTTTTACTGAATGACTTTTGCTTGCAAACGGTTGTTGGCAAAATGGATGTCAACCAGCCCGACCCCTTGTTTTTCTTGAACTTGTTTGTTAGATTATAGTTAACGGTTCTGATGAACTGTTTTTCTTATATCGTTTGCTATATCCTTTCTTATATCGTTTGCTATATAAACTTGTCTCTAAAAAAGAGAAAGGATTTTTATGGAAGAAAAACAGGCGGCAAAAAAGCCTCACGATGCTTTTTTCCGTTGGCTATTTGCAGATGTTAAGCATCTCAGGTATTTGCTTGAACTTGCTGGTAAAATAAATATTGATGTGGGGGAGTTCCTCGCTGCGGTAAATTTGGATACGCTAGTCCGCATTCCGGATTCGTATTCTGAGGTCTATGAAACGGGTGATGCAGATTTGGCATTCCGTGTTAATGTTCTGACGGGCGCACCCGTGTTTGTGGGCATCCTTGTGGAACATAAGTCTGGCCGCGATGCCAATATGTTCAATCAACTTGCGCGTTACATGCGTTCCGTGATGAAACGCTTTGACGAGGGGCGCCTATTTGACGGCCTCCCGACGATGGCGATGATTTTTTATAACGGACGAGAAAATTGGAATCCGCTTGAATTGCTTGAGAAGGACTATCCTGCGTATTTTCACGGCATGGTTTTGCCGTTCCGTTGTGCGTTCGTGAATATGTCGGACATTCCGGACAGCGATTGCCTTGCTTGCGAAAATGTAACGACAGGCTTTGGTATCGCGGCGATGGCGCACGCTTACGACAAGGATGCTATCCTTCACGTATTTAACCAGTTCAAGCCGAGATTGCGAAAAATGCTAGATAAGGAGTGCTCTTGTTTGCTCGAAAAAATAAGTCTATATTTATCGGAGTATCTCGGTAAAGAAGTTATGAAGGAGTTGAACATGGCTTTCAAGAGCATTGGACAAAAGTACGGATTCGTCAGTGCCGGCGATGTTTACCGCCAGGAAATTGCCGATGCGCGCTCCGAAGAACAAGCCAAGGCGCAAAAGCTGATTAACGAAGAACGTCAAAAGGCAGAAAACGCTAAAGCTGAATTGGCGCAGAATCGAGACGACACAGAAACTGTTCTACGTGAAATGGGAATGTCTGATGAAAAAATTGCTGAAATGCAAGCCAAATTAGAGGTTCTTCGTCAAAGCAGACTGTCTCATGGATAACTTACTTTGGGTATATCGAGGAACAAATTTTAGCGGAGTAGAAAAAATTTTCTATCTTGCATTCCGTAAAATAAGAGGTTTTTTATGCTTGAACGTGAAGAAGTATTGAAGCTTGCGAAGTTGTCTCGCTTGAGCATCGCAGAAGAAGATATTCCGGCAATCAAGGGGCACTTGGACAAGATGCTCGACCATCTCGAAGCATTGAAAGCTTTGGACCTTTCGAACGTGGAACCGATGACGGCTGTCGAAAACGGCGCAACCATTCTCCGCGAAGATGTGCCGGTGCAGGGCTTTACTCTCGAACAGGCTTTCGCAAATGCTCCGGCGGTTGAAAACGACCACTTCGCCATCCCGAAGGTGATGTAGTTCGCCTTGAACAAGGTTAGTTGCATCGTTCCGGCCCGCATGGGCTCGTCCAGATTCCCGGGGAAACCACTCCTGAAGCTCAACGGCAAGGAGATGATTGTCCGTACCATGGAGCGCGCGCTCCTTGCGGATTGCTTTGACCGCATTGTCTGTGCGACGGATAGTTCTGAAATCGAGGCGGTGGTCAAGGCGGCTGGCTTTGACTGCGTGATGACTGGCGAATGCGCAACTGGTTCTGACCGCGTGGCAGAGGCCGCCAAAAAGCTTGGCCTTGACCTAGTCGTGAATCTCCAGGGCGATGAGCCTCTCGTTGAACCTTCTGTGCTCCGCGATGTCGCGAAAGACCTCTCGGAACACCCCGACTGCTGGGTGACGGTCGCATGCCCGCTTGACCCCGCAGAAGCTGAACTCAAGACCGTCGTGAAAGTGCTCGTGCGCGATGGCCTTGCTGTCGACTTTACCCGCGTGGTGCCGACAGCCGAAGCAAGTCGCTGGTTCCAGCACCAGGGCATTTACGCTTATTCCCGCGAAGCTCGTGACGAGTTTGCGTCGCTCCCGCAGGCGAAGATTGAGCTGGAACGCTCGCTGGAACAGATGAGGATTTTAGGGCGTCGCCCCATCCGCATTGTCGAGAGCGTTTATCCGAGCATTTCCGTGGACGTCCCGTCGGACGCAACTCACGTTGAGAATATTTTGCTAGATCGTTTGCTAAATCCTTTGCTAGATGAACGCTCTCAGAAAGGCAATGAACGCATCTGAAAAAAGAATTCTCAAACTTGCAATCATCCTCTTTATTATTGGTTTAACCGTCCGTTACCTCCCGTGGGGACTCCCGTCTATCGAAACGTTCGAAGTCGGTGACGCTATTGTTGTCGCAAATGCGTCTCCGGGGGGTGCTCCTGCCGCATCACCGGGAGCGTCTTCTTATGCGGTCCCGATTGCAGATACTAGTGCGGCTCCAACTAGCGATACTAACAAAATAATAACCCTTGCGGATTCCGGTCCGAAATTGACGGAGCATCACCGCAAGGCAAAGAAAAAAGTTTCGTTCCCGCTAAATATCAATACGGCAGGTGCCGATGACTTGTGTGCGATAAAGGGGGTGGGGCCTAAGCTTGCTGATAAAATTATTGAGCGCAGAAATGCTTCAGGACCGTTCAAGGGGCCGTCGGACCTTAAAAAAGTGCATGGAATTGGAAAGAAAAAACTTGAAAACATGTTACAATTGATAATTTTTGATTAGTTTTAGGATATAAAACTTTACATAAGCATATTTATGAGCGATACGAAGTTATATCTAGGCGTAGAAGTTGGCGATACTTCCATGAAGGTCGCCCTTGTGGACGCTTCTGCAAAGAAAGTGGTTAAGGCGGCTGTTCTCCCGTCGGAGAGTAACCCCATTTACGATATTTTCCTTTTTGAAAGCATGCTCCAGCAGTGGGTGGACGATAACCAGATCAAGGATATCGAAGCGACTTCTGTGACGATGCCTGCGACAATGTCTATCATTCGCAAGGTGTATATCCCGCCTGAGGCTGCTGCCAACAAGGATCAGTACCTCAAGTGGTACATGGAACTTTTCACAAATGCTGACGTGAACGCCTACGTCGTAGATTCCATTACGCTGAGTGGTGACGATTCTTTGGGTTATAATGAACTTATCATGGCGGTTCGCAAGGAGTGGGTCGATGCTTTGCGCAAGGGCTTCCGTTCCCGAATCCTCTCGCCGAAGTCGATGGAAGTCGATGTGCTCTCGCTCATGAACGTGATGGATGTGGGCGAAAAGATTAAGGATGCTGTCTGCGTGGTGAAGGCGGACTTTACCGGTGTGACGCTGGCCTGGATGCGCCGCGATGAACTTCTTGCCTTGCGTTGTGTCTCGACGCTTTCGATGGTCGGCAAGACCGAGGATGTGGCGTACCCGATTCTTGCAAATGAGATTATTGAGCAGATGAAACTTGCGCAGACGGAGAACTCCATCAATGGCGTGACGGATTTGCGCCTTTGCGGCGAAATGGCCTCGAATGAACAGTTCGTGGAAATTCTCCTGGGCAAATTGGCTGGCTACAAGGTCTCGCTGATGAGTGGACTTTCCCAGCTCCCGTGTGACGAAAGCGTGAACCCCGCTGACATGATTTGCTGTGTCGGTGCTGTCGGTGCCGCGCTCAATCAGATGGAGGGTGTATGATTCATATGAACCTTATTGCGGTGGCGGAAAAGAATTCCTCCATCGGTAATGTCTCGCAGCATTTGCATGTGACTAATGTTGCGGATGTGGAACGTCGTAACAAGAGAAAGTACCTGGCTTATGTTGCAGTGATTGTTGCTGCATTCCTGGGCTTGAGCGCTTACTTGAATTTGAACGGCGTTCCTGCAGCCCTGGATGGCGTTTTCCCTGATTCTTACCTCAACTTGATTGGGGCAAAGGGAACTTCAGCAAACAAGACGGCCCCTGCCGGTCCGACGGTCGAAGAGGTGGCCAAACAGCGTGAAGCGATTGCCAAGGCTCGTGCTGCAATGCCTGTGAGCGATATTGTAAACGAAATCAAGCCTCAAGCGTTGTTTAATAATAAACGAACAAGCTATAGCGGCTATCTTCCGCTTGAAAAACTCTCGTTCCAGAAAAAGGCTCTTCCGAAGTTCTTGACGTTCCTCAACACGTCTGCTCCGGATGATATCGGATTCTCGGAATGTGTGTTCCAGGCTCCGAACTATTATTACTTGCGCGGTATTGCGATGAAGGCTTCGTCGCAGCACACGCTTATGGATAGGCTTAAAGCGGTGAGTCGGCAGTTCCAGTCTCCGATTGCCTCGGAAGCGGCGACGGAAGTGGCTGCGTTTGGTCAGTTCAATGTGACGGACGTGCAGCTCAATGCAATTCGTAACTTTGTTGCAACAAACGAAATTGCAGCTGAAGTTAGGGCGCTTAAGTCACTCGCTGCTACAAACAAGGTTCAACTGAAGGGCTTGGAAAAGCCTGTCGTCGAAGACTTTGGCGTGTTTAAACGTTATGCGTACAACGTGACGACGACCGCAGACTTCGCTGATTTGCTGAACTTCTTGAATGTTTTTTCGGAATCCCCAATTCGTATGGGCGTGCCTAAGGCAGACCTGAGGTTTGCTAAGAAAAATCTGGTCACTGCGCTACGTATTGAAATGTTAGTACTCCACTAGTATGCCGATTCGAATTACTGGTGGTTCTTTGCGGGGGCGCAACATCGAGTCCCCGGATACCATGAAAACACGTCCGACAGCTTCCCGCACGAGGGAAGCTCTCTTTAACATTTTGCAGGGCGTCGATGGTTTCCGTATGTTAGACCTTTTTGCCGGCAGTGGCATTATGGGGCTTGAGGCGTTGAGCCGTGGGGCCGCTAGTGTGACTGCTGTGGAACTTGCGCGTCCGCAGGCGAAGATGATAGAGCGCTCGTACAAGTCGGTCGGTATGGATTCCAGGCTAAAGCTCTTGGAAACGAGTGTGCTTACGCTCAAGAAAGAAATTGTCTGTGCCGATGGCGGTTTTGATTTGATTTATGCGGATCCGCCGTTTAAGGACATGGATTACCCGGACTTGCGACCGTTTATCGAGTGGCTGAATCCTGGTGGCGTGGCTGTTTTTGAGGCTCCGAGCCGCAAGTTGCCCGAATGGGCGAAGGGTGAGGATTTTCAGGGGCAAGTTCGCCGCTATGGAGAATCTTCGTTGATAATTTTCAGGAAATAAAGGGATAACGCTAGTTTAGAGTTCTGAGCTACTAGTTACTAGAAATGTCTATATTGCAATTTCTAGTAACTATTAACTATCGACTAGTAACTATTTTTGTAAATTATACCACATGGTGTGGAAATCTAAAGCACAGAGTAAAACGATTGTGGAGGATGGCTGCGGACGCCGTGTGGCGGTCTTTGCGGGCTCCTTTGACCCATTTACAGCCGGTCATTTTGACCTTGTAAAACGTGCCGCCGGCATTTTTGATTCCCTGATTATCCTTGTTGCCCAGAATGCGAGCAAGAAAAACTTGTTTGACGCCGAGACGCGCAAGGCGATGGTGGAGGCGGCAGTCTCTGAATTCCCGAATGTGTCGGTCGCTGTGCATGGCGGGCTGACGGTTGATTTTATGAAGTCCGTCGGGGCGCATTACCTGGTGCGTGGAATTCGTAATTCTGCGGACTTGGATGCCGAACAGGCGGTTGCTTGGAACAACAAGGTTATCTATGGGAATGGCGATGTTGAGACTGTGCTTTTGCTCAGCGCGCAGGAACATCTTGTGGTGAGCAGTTCCCTTGTGCGCGAACTCCTCAAGTGCGGTGCCGCTAAGAGCGCCTCTGAACAGAAATCGCTCATTTCTAAATACGTGCCAAAGAACATGGTGTCCATGCTTTTAAAAGAGTTTAGGAAAAAATATGAAGCCATTTAAATATTTGCCCAAGGCGTTGCAGACGCTTTTGCTTGCGAATGCAGTCGTTTTCATTATTGCGTTTCTTGGGCGTGGTATAGAAGTCGATTTGGGGGCCGGCTATGGGAGCCTCACAGATTACATTAACTATTACGGCGCCTTTATGCCACGTGTCCCGCTGGAACTTTGGCGTTACGTGACGTACATGTTCATCCATTTTGACTTTATGCATTTCTTCTTTAATATGCTGATGCTCTGGATGTTCGGTTCCGAAGTGGCAGAATGGATGGGTGCACGTCATTTTGTCTCGATGTACTTTTTCTGCGGAGTTTTTGCTGCGCTGTTCAGCTTTTTCATGTGCTTGCTCGGGCTTACGAACAATCCGATTATCGGAGCGTCGGGCGCTTTGATGGGCGTGTTTGTCGCGTATTACAAGTTCTTCCCGGAACGTATGATTCTCATGTTCTTTGTCATTCCGATGCGAATCAAGCATGCAATGTGGGTGATGATTGCGCTCGATATCCTCTTTGCAAATTCGGGCGACATGATTGCGCACTTTGCCCACTTGGGCGGTGTCGTGGCCGGCTTCCTTTACATGGCGGTTTACCAGAATGGACCGAAGGTGCTTTACAATTCGCCGCTTTCGGCTATTTTCCGCCTGTTTTCCAGAAATCCTGAAAAGTATAATCGAGACCGTAGTTCGAGTTCGCGTTCGAATTCGCGCCGTTTCAATGAACCGGAGGTTCTCGAAGGTGAAGTGTTCTACGTAGATGAACAGAAACGCATGGACGAGATCCTCAAGAAGGTGGAACGCTGTGGCATCCAGTCCTTGAGTGAATCGGAACGTGAATTTTTATTGAAAGCGGGTGACAAGTTGCGTCGCCGTCGCGGAGGATTCTAATGAAGAAAGTTCTTGGTATGGGCGCAGCCCTTGTTGATATTTTGGCAAATGTGAGCGATGAATGGATTGCTGCACAGGGTGTCCAGAAGGGCGGCATGAACATGGTCGACTGGCCGCAGATGGAGAAGTTCCTTGGTGCACTCGAAAATCCGATTCGCGTGCCGGGCGGCTCGACTTGCAATACCATGGTGGGGCTTTCCCGCTTGCATGGCAAAGCCGCCTTTATTTCGAAGATTGGCGATGACGAACTTGGCAAGCTTTTCCAGGAACACTTGAAGAATAACGGCGTGGAATCGAAGCTCGGGATGAGCGATGTCGCTACGGGTTGTGTGTTCTCTGCCGTGACTCCGGATGCCCAGCGCTCTATGTGGACTTACCTTGGCGCTTCGGATTTCCTCGGTTCAGATGACTTTACTCCGGCTCTCTATGACGATGTGGGCCTCCTTTACGCTGAAGGTTACCGTGCATTTAACGGTGAATGCTTCAAGAAATCGTTTACGCTGGCTCGCAGCCTCGGTGTTGAAACTGCTCTCGACTTTAGTTCGTTTGGCGTGGTTGAAGCTTGCCGCAAGCTCTTCGATGAACTTTTTGCAGAAAAGATGATTGATATCATCATTGCAAACGAAGACGAAGCTTATGCTTATGCAGGCGTCAAGGAAGAGGCTGCACTCGAAGTCCTTGCGAAGAAGGCTAAAGTTGCGGTCGTGAAGATTGGCAAGCGCGGTGCCTTGATTGCAAAGGATGGCGTGGTCACTCGCGTGTCTGCAGGTGCTGCTAAGGCAATCGATACGACGGGCGCTGGTGACCTCTGGGCATCGGGATTCCTCTATGGCTACATGAACGGCTGGGATATGGAACGCTCGGGTAAGCTCGGTAGCATCGTCTCGAACGAAGTTGTCCAGGTGATGGGCGCCCAGATTCCGGAAGAAGGCTGGCAGCGCATTTACGCCCAAATGTAATTGAGGCTATATGGTTTCTGTTGTTCGTTCTTTTGTGAAATCGCGGGCTCTGAGTGCCTTGTTTGTGCTTGCTTTTGCTGGGGCTGTGAATGCGGCAGGACTAAAAGCGGCTGTAAACACTGCTGAAAGTGATGCCGAGAAGGCTGAACTTGTCGCTGAAATTGCCGTGCGTGATAGCGTGATGGCTGTTCACGACAGCGTCTGCATCGTTGAAAAGAAGGCTCTCCGTTCGGATCTCGAAATCGAAAGAGCCAAGTGCGAAAACTGGGAACAGAGCTACAACACACTGAAGAAGAACAATGAAACTTGCGCCAAGGCGTTGAGTGTTGCTGTTCAGGCGAGCCAGGAACAGGTCGAAAAGCAAAAGGCCAAGGATGCAAAAGCCAAAGAAGAAGAAAAGAAGGATGTGATGATGACGTCTGCTTCTATGATCGGAAGCTTTGGACTTGGCATGCTTATCATGTGGCTAATTCTGGATTAGTTTATCGGGTTTTAATCGCAGCTAAATAGCGCGGGGGTTGAAATGAAAAAAACGACATTTGTCTTGAGCTTGCTGATTGGTTCAGGAATCGCGTTTGCAAAAAAATCGGATGTTCCGGTAGGACCGTTCCAATGGGGAACGACTCTGAAGCATGTCGCGTCGGTTCCCATGACTACGGCAGAAATTTCAGCCTTTATGCCAGAAAAGAAGGTGCTGTTTGTTGTTGGTGGCGAGAATGTTCTCGAAGTGGTTGATATCGCTGACCCGGCAAATCCCCAAAAACTGAGCGAGATGAAACTTTCGGGGGGCGCCTCTAGCGTGACAGTTCATGGAGACCTTGTGGCGGTGAGCCTCTTGAACAGTCCTGAATGGGAAATGGGGCATGTGCAGGTAATGCGTTACAACAAGAAACTTGAAGTTCTTGGAAAACATGAACTGTGCTATATGCCTGACATGATTACGTTTACGCCGGATGGGGCGAATTTGCTTGTGGCCTGCGAAGGCTCTCCTGAAGAGAACTTTAATGAAGACCCGGAAGGCGGTATTGGCGTATTATCAATTGATGCTGGCGTGGTTGGGACGGCGAAAGCGGCAAAAGCATGGGTAAAACCGCAAAAAGTAGTTGTTGATTTTAAAACGCTAGATTCGCTTGCGCTGATGGCTAAAGGCGTGCGCAAGACGGGCGTGAAGAGTTTTGTGCAGTCTTTAGAACCGGAATATATTACAGTTTCCGAAGATTCCAAAATTGCATGGGTGAGCCTGCAAGAAAACAATGCGATTGTCAAGTTTGATGTCGCCTCAAAGAAAATTTTGGATGTGTTCCCGCTTGGCTATGTGGACCATTCCAAACCGGGGTATGGGCTTGATATCAAAAAAAATAAGCAGATTGAAATTAAGAATTATCCGTTGCGGGGGTTGCGCCAGCCTGATGGAATTTCTGCGTTTACAGCAGGCGGAAAGACGTTTGTTCTAACGGCAAACGAAGGCGCTCCGGTCAATGATTACAAAGCCTGGACTGACGAGACTACGCCTATGGTGCTTTTGCAGAATGGCGTTTTGGACCCGAATGTTTTTACGGCCGAAGTCCTTGCGGATGTGAAGGGCGTTACGGTGAGCAATCTGGAACGTTGCAATGTGACGCCTAATAAAACCGAAAATGGCTTGTGCCCTTATATGTATAGCTTTGGAACTCGTTCAATTAGCATTTTTGATGGCGAATCAGGGCACTTGATGTGGGATTCCGGCGATGCGTTTGAACAGATGATGGCTAAGGTCGCTCCGTATTACTTTAACTGGAATTCCAAAAAAGGCAAAGTCAAGATGGATGCCCGCAGTGAAGATAAGGGCTGTGAACCGGAAAACGTGACGACTGGCATTGTGGGCGATAAACGCTATGCTTTTGTCGGGCTTGAACGTGCAAGTGCCATTGTTGTTCTTGATATTACGGGCACTGAAAATGGAAATTCCCCGAATGTTGTGGATTTCTATTTGAATCCTAAGGATAGGGGCCCGGAAGGGATCTTGTTTATCCCTGCAGAAAAGAGCCCGAATGGTGAACCGCTTTTGGTTGTCGGCTACGAATACAGTAAGACGCTTGCGGTTTACTCCGTGAAATAGAACTTAGAACTTAGCCCGCTTCGCTCTTAGAACTTAGAATATTGCTATCTCACTAAGTTCTGCCAACTCGCATCTTGTTTTACATTACTTTCTCAGGCCATGGGTGCTTTGGATAGCGACCGCGGAGTTCTTTGCGAACTTCGGCGTAGGTGTTCTGCCAGAAACTCGTGAGGTCCCATGTCTTTTGGATGGTGCGGAAGTTTGGCGCTAGAATGTCGTAACGCACTTTGAGCTTGCCATCTGCGATTTTATGCTCGCCGCGGAGCTGCATAAAGTCTTCGATGCGTGCGGAAATCTCGACGAGAACTCCATCTGCACTTTGTACAATTTTGCCGCTGCTCTGTTCATCGGCTGTTGCAACTTCTTGATAGCTGTAGCGGGCGCGCTTGCCGTTGGGGAGAACGTAATGATCGGGGAACGTTTTTTGCAGCCATGCGAGCATGGACTTCCCGAAGTAGTCTTCGACAATGTTGCGGTAACGGTCTTCGTTGATATCGCGCAAAAGGAAAATGCCGTCCGTGAGCTCGTTTAGGATAAGCTCCATGTCCTCGTCGTTGAAATCGGGTAGGCCGTATTCCGGATAAAGTTTTGCGGCAAGGCGCATCTTGATAAGGAGCGTTTGGATGTTTTCGGTGAGGTAACGGCCAGTCCAGTTTTCTTTTTCGAGCTTGTCGCGCCAAGCTTCGGCGGTAAGCTCTTTGAGTTTTTCGAGGACTTTGGGCGATGCTTCTTGCGGGAGAATTTCTTTGCGGCTCGTTTCTCGAATATCGCCGTTAGGGCTTTCGCTTTCGTGAATTTCGATGCCGATAAAGCGTTCTTGACCGCTGCGCCATAACAGTTCGTAACGGATATTTTCGATTTCGCCGCCGAGCAATTCTTTGGGCACTGGAGCGTAAAGGCTTACGCGCAGTTCGGATTTGCTGCCGCCACCTGTGCGGAGCATGGAGAGCGCGAGCAATGCGTAAGGCGGTTCTGACACTTGCAAACGGATGGTGTTGCCGTTGCTTAACTTGTAAACGTTACCGCTTGGTGTGGCGAGAGCGTCCGGGAAGGCGGCGAGAAGGCTTTGGGCTATGGCGTGAGTGTTGGGCTCGCCTTTTGCGATAGGCATACCTCTTCTCTCGTCTCTCGTCACTCGTCTCTCGTCTAAATTGTCTCTGTAATCGCGGAGTTGCTTTAGCGTAAACAAGACTTCTCGCGGAACGTTAATTGCTTTAGAAAGCGTATCGCTTGCGAGCGTGAGCAAGTTGAACGTGTTTTTTGACTTTTGGACAAATTCTGTTCCGGAATGAATCCACGCCATGGCGGCGAGGAGCAAGTCGGGGAGGTCTGCGGTGCTTGTTGCTTTTGCTAAAATCAATGCGAGCGGAATATTTGAAATTGGCGTTTGGATGGCGCGCTTTCCAAGTTCTGTGATGCGACCGCCTTGCAACATACCGAAGTTTTCGAGCATCGCGGTGGCGACTCTTTCGCGCGCTTCTGGAATCGCCGTAGGCAGTTTTATTTGAGATTGCTTCGCAATGACGTCATCATCAATTGTCACCCTGGAGCCGTTAGGCGATAGGGCCCATGAATCTTCGAGCGCTGCTTTTTGCAATAAAAGTTCCGAGGGCTCGATTTGCAAGACTTCGGGCACGATGCCTTGTGGCATGTGCTTCTCGGCATCTTCCGTCCAGAGGCGGATGGCACAACCGTTCTGTGTACGGCCGCTACGGCCACTGCGCTGGATGGCGTTCTGCAACGAAATCGGGAGCGTGCGGAGAACGTTCACTTTTTCGCTGTCGTCATATTCACTGACGCGCTCGATGCCGCTATCGACAACACCTGTAACGTTTGGCACCGTGATAGACGTTTCTGCAATGTTGGTCGTAAAGATGACGCGCGGCCGATCGGTTTCTTCGAAAATGCGGTCTTGCGTTTCGCGGTCTTGGCCGCCGTAGAGTTCAAGGAACTCGGCGACGTTGTCGCCCAGAGCTTCGCTCGCGGCGGTGTGACATTTGGCAATTTCTGCTTTACCCGGCAAGAATACGAGCGTTGTTTGCCAAACGTTGTTGCGGTACAAAGTGCGCAATGCACGGACAACTTCGTTTTCGATTCCCTGGCCTGCGCTGATGTTTACGCCTGCGGCGGGCTTTTGGTGAAGAATTTGTACAGGATAAAGCGGATGCCCGAGTTCCAGGCATTTGACGCCGAGCGCTTGTTCCATTTCTTCGCGGTTGAGTTTTGCACTCATGACGGCGATTCTCGGTGCTTTGATACTTTCACGACCTGATGCTTGGCTTGCGGCTTGCAATTTGAGCAAGTACGCAAAGAGCAAGTCCATGTCGGCTTTGCGTTCGTGGTATTCGTCGAAGATGACCCATTCCGCGTTCATTTTGCCGTGCAGAAGTTCCTGTAAAAAGTTACCGTACGTTTGGAACAAAATTCGCGTAGCGCTGGATTTGCAACTGTCCTGGCGGAACTGGTAACCGACGGTTTTGCCACACGGCTCGTTGTGGAGCTTTGCGGAGTACTGTGCGAGGGCGAGGGCTGCAATGCGTCTCGGCTGCAATACGACAATGCGCCCGCTAAAGTGCTTGCTCAAGAACCATGGGATGTACAAAGACTTACCGCTACCGGTGGGCGCTTCGACGAGCAAGTTGTTCGTCTTGTTGACGGCGTCTACGAGCTTTTGTTCTTCTTCGGCAATGGCTAAATCTTTGTACGTGCGCATTGTAGATATTCTCTTTAGGTCTCTTTAAAAAAGTTGACCCCGGCACAGTGACCGGGGCAAAATAAACTGGATCCTTCGAGGCTTCGCCTCTCAGGATGATGAGGGGCTTTTCTTTCTACCGCCTACTGTCTACTTCCTACTGATTATGCCTTCGGGTATCTCAGTTTTTCACCCGTTGCGACATCCATGTAAGGCGGCTTTCCTTCACGGAACTTCTGGTTGATGACCAAGTTCTGGAGTCTTCTCTTGATGCCAGCTTCGGTCTTGCAGAAGAAGAACACGACCTTGTTTGTTCCCGGAACTTGGAACACTGCGAGCTTAAACTTCTGGGATACTGCGCGACGGAAAAATTTGACATCTTCCTTTTTCGGGATGACCTGATCGCTGCCCGGTTTGATTTCGCAAACCATGTCGGCATCGGCGAGCAATGCCTTGGACTTTTGCTGGAGTGCGAGGAAGTTTGGTTCGGTACTCTTGCGGATGTTTTCCATGTTGAACGGGCTTCTGGCTTTTAAGCCTTTGAGCGCGCCACGGATGATAAAAAATAAAGCGACGACCACAATCAGAATAATCAGATAGGGCCAGTTGTTTGCGAAAAAGTCTAACATAATCACCTCAGTTTGAGTGACTCAAATATAGCAATTTTTATGAGTTTCGCCAAAATCGCTTGCGAATGCCTTTTGTATCTTTGATTCGTGAATTTTTTTGTGAAGACTTTTTTGTTGGCGGGGCTTGCTTCTGCCTTTGTATCTGCAAACGCTGCAGAGCAGGATTCTCTGCGTGTGGATTCTGACCAGTGCAGCGATGGTGCAAAAATCGAATCAATTGAGTTTGAAGGCTTGGAACATACGAAGCCTCATGTCGTGAGTCGCGAACTTACGCACAAGGTTGGGGGTTCTTTTTCTCAGAAGTCTTTTGAGTCGGAGAAACTTCGTCTCCAAGACTTGGACCTCTTTACGGATATTTACATTTCTTGTAAGTCCCTCTCGCCTCTCGTCTCTCGTCCCTCGTCTATAACACTCACGTATCACGTTAAGGAAATCTTCCGTTGGATTCCGTCGCCTGCTGGCAAAAAGACGGACCGCGATGGACTTATGCTCGGGCTTGCGCTTGCGAACTTGAATGTGCTGGGCGAAGACATCCGTGCCGAAGTGCAGTTCCGTACTGCCATTGACCCGTTCTTCGAAAATAACGAGTACGCCTTTTACGCAAGTTCCCCGTATTTGTTCGGGCTGCCGTTGGGCTGGAATTTTGAGTTCTTGCGGACGGATAGTTGGGACGACCTTCGAGGATTTCAGGATGCAACTTGGTTGCTTAGTTTAGATGTTAGCTGGAAATTGCTTTCGCATTTTTCGATTCTCGGAAAGACTGTGTACCGCTATCTTGAAAAAGGTCCTGGCGTGTTGCCTGAATTTGGGCTTGGCTTTGCTGTGGACTACCGCGATAGCGAACTTGATACGCGCAAGGGAATTTATTTTGAAAGCGATGTGACGCATGTGGGTGTTGGTGGCCGTCAAGGAGAGAACTTTGTTGAGTTTTTGGAAGATGCTCGTGCCTATTACACGTTTGGGCGTTTTGTCACGGGGGCGACCGCACTTGTTCGCTTGCGTCCGGGCGATGTAAAAAAATATGATTATTACTATCACGGCGGAGCAAATACGTTCCGTGGGCACGAGTCAGATTCGTTGCATTTGGGGGTCCATGAGATGCTTTTGACGTTGGAAGAACGTTTTGTTTTGCGCGAGCGCCGTCCGGCTTCGTTATGGGGTGTCAACTTCTTTTACGGAATCCAGCTGGTGGCGGGCTTAGATGCAAGTGTGCTTTGGGATAAAGGCGCTCCTGGCTGGAAAAATTATGAAGGCGCTGTCTATGGTGGCTTGCATGTCGTAATCCCGGCGCTGGACCGAATCCGTTTTGAAGTGGGTTACAGCCCAGACCATGGTGAACCGGTTTTTTATTTCGGACTCTTTGACAAGGTAACCTCGGCACGCTGGCGGAGTAGGTAATTTGGATTTGAAGACACTTTGGTAAAAAAAGACTTTACAATTTCCGAATAAATACTAAATTAGGGATTATATTTGTAATAAAAAGATAATGAGGCTCAAAGTGGGCCGACGGAGAATAAATGGCAATAAACTACTTGGATCTTCCAATTGGACGCAAGTATCCTTACGAAGTGGACTGCGTCGTGGAAATCGGCAAAGACACGAACTTGAAGTATGAATATGACGAACGCTTGCATGTGTTCCGTCTTGACCGTTGTCTTTTGAGCTCTATGAGCTATCCTTGCACGTATGGTTTTATTCCGAGCACCAAGGCTGACGATGGCGATGCTTTGGATATGCTCATTTACAGCCCGGCATCCATGATTACGGGTACGGTTTGCACGTGCCGTGTGATTGGTGCGCTTGACATGACCGACGGTGGCAAGAAAGACTACAAGGTCTTGGGCGTGCCGGTGTTCAACCCGCGTCCGTTCTGCGACATTACCGACGTGGACCAGATGTTCCTCCGCATTACGAAGAACTTCTTCCAGAACTATAAGGAGTTGGAAGGCAAGGATGTGCAAATTGGCGAATGGAAGGATGCTGCTTTTGCCCGCGAAAAGGTGATTGCTGCACACAAGGCTTACTTCCAGAACCAGGTGCAAGTACCGGAATCCTGCTACCAGGAACCTGAACACGACGAAAAAATCACCGCAGAAGAGCTGATTTAACAAGCTTCGCAACTTTTTTAATTCGTTATAAGTTAAATCTATAGCTTTGTCTTGTGTGACAAAGCTTATTTTTTTTTGAATTTATTGGTTTTGTAACAAAATATTTAATATATTGTTTTTGTAATAACAATCAAAGTATAAAGAGGTCCTATGAATAAGCTCATGCTTACTTGCGCGATGTCGCTCATGCTGCTTAGCACATCTGCTATGGCACTGACGATTAACGTTGAACCTAAGAAAGAGGAAAGCTCCCGTGTAGCTCCGCCTCCTCCGCCACCTCCTCCGGCTCCGGCAATCATCTGCAAGTATGCAGAACCGAAGTGCGACAGTCATGACAGAATTCATGCTGAACGTTATGACAACGACCAGAAAATGTATAGCCGTGGCGAATGCTATCGTGGTGATAAGGAACGCAAGTTCGACTTCTATTGTAATAATGGTGAAGTCTGGATGCAGATTGATTATCGTCGTGACCGCGCAGATCGTATTGACTGCATGGACCCGAGACGTCATAGGTATTTCGCTGCCAGAAGCATCAGTGAATGCGAAGATCTTCATCGAAACTTCAAGCGCCCGGAACCGCCGCGCAAGAGACATCACGGACATCGCGACTAAACTTTGTTCAGGTAATAAAAGGAAACCGCAGCAATTCGCTGCGGCTTTTCTTTTATAAGGAGGTTCCCGGTCATCCCCGTCATCCCCGTCATCCCCGTCAAGCGAGGACAGGCGCGAGGACAGG